>DATMQL010000106.1:0-14393 GCA_035566815.1 Steroidobacteraceae bacterium
CCGGTCGCGAATGACCTTCCGGCTCAGGAGATCCTGCGCCTGGATGTAGTTCGTGCCTTCGAAGATGGGCCCGATGCGGGAGTCCCGGTAGACCTGCGAGATTTCGGCCTCGTCGACAAAACCCATGCCGCCGTGGATCTGCACGCCGAGTGATGCCACCTCGACGGCGACATCCGAGCACCAGGCTTTCACAATCGGCGTCAGCAGGTCCGCGCGGCGAATTGCCGCTTGACCAAGGTCGCTTGCGGAATGTGCGACGTCCAACGTTGCAGCGGCCAGGTAAGCCAGTCCCCGCGCGGCCTGGGTCAGTGACTTCATCACTAGCAGCATTCTGCGCACGTCCGCATGCTCGATGATCGGTCGCTGCGCACCAGCCGCATCGCGCCCTTGCAGGCGCTCGCGGGCGTAGTCGCGGGCCAACTGAAGTGAGCGTTCGGCGAGCCCCAGGGAGTGCAATCCAACTCCGAGGCGCATGTGGTTCATCATGGTGAACATGCAGCCCAGGCCATCATTCAAGCGTCCGATGAGCCAGCCGCGCGCGCCATCGTTCTCTCCGAGAACCATCACACATGTGGGACTCGCGCGAATCCCCATCTTGTGCTCGAGAGAGACGGCGTCGATGTCGTTCTTCGTCAGCGCGCCGCTCGCATTTGGGACCTTCTTGGGAACGAGGAATAACGAAATGCCCTTCAGGCCAGCCGGCGCGTCCGGCGTGCGCGCGAGCACGAAATGCACGATGTTGTCCGTGAGGTCGTGATCGCCCCACGAGATGTAGATCTTTCGCCCAAACAGTCTCCACGTATCGCCATCAGGCTCCGCGCGGGTTCGGAGCGTCGAGAGGTCCGACCCCGCCTGCGGTTCCGTGAGACACATGGCCGTCGCCCACTCGCCGCTCGCAAGGTGGGATGCGTAAGTGTCGAGGAGCTGCGCCGCGCCGTGGACTTTGAGTGCGCCGAGCGCTCCCACCGTCAGCTCAGGGCACATGGCGAACGAGAGATTCGCGCCGCCCCACATTTCGGTGACGGCGGCGGCTATCAGGGTGGGTAAACCCTGGCCGCCGTATTCCTCGGGTGCAGCGAGGGATACCCAACCATCCTCCCGAAATCGGCGATACGCCTCGATGAAGCCCGGTGGAGTGACGACACCGTTGGATTCGCAGTGCGATGGAGAGCGGTCGCCGACAGGGTTCAAAGGCGAAAGCACATCGCCGGCGAAGCGCGAGGCATTCTCCAGGATCGGGTCGGCAAGGTCGGAGAGGATCTCCTTGTAACCCGGGAGGGTGCTGGCGGCCGAGGTTTCCGCAGCCTGGTCCAGGGCGAGACGCACGAGGGCGAGAGGAGCTTGATAACGATTGGCCATGAAGGGGCGGTGTTACGAATGGGAACAGTGCCCCCATTAAACCATTACCGGCGCATCGTCGGGCCAGCGCGTCGGACGACGATGCTAGAATCGCCGGCCCCGGAAGCAGGATCGGTGAAGCGTCATGGCAGTCATCCCGTTCGAAGTCGTCAGTCAACACCGTTGCTTCAACGGCACAGTGGGCTTTTATAAGCATGAGGCGGCCAGCACCGCATGCTCCATGAAGTTCTCGGTCTTTACGCCTCCGCAGGCCCAAGCGGGACGTGTTCCGGTGCTGTATTACCTCGCCGGACTGACCTGCACGGAAGAGACGTTCATGATCAAGGCGGGCGCGCAACGGATTGCCGCGGAGCTTGGGATCATGCTCGTCGCACCGGACACGAGCCCACGAGGTGTAAAGCTGCCGGGCGACAGCGACTCCTGGGACTTTGGGGTCGGCGCGGGCTTCTACGTGGACGCCACGGTCGAGCCCTGGTCACGGCATTACCGTATGTACACGTATGTCACCCAGGAGCTTCGCGCGCTGATCGAAGCGCAATTTCCAGCCGATTCCGCGCGCACGGGAATTTTCGGACATTCCATGGGTGGGCATGGGGCGCTCACCATTGCGCTGCGTAATCCGGATCGTTATCGCTCGGTGTCGGCCTTCGCACCCATTGCGGCGCCCAAACAGTGTCCCTGGGGACAGAAGGCGTTCTCCGGTTACCTGGGTCCGGACCGCGGGCAGTGGAGCAGTTACGACGCCACCGAGCTCGTCGTCGGTGTGAAAGACGCGGCTCGCAAGCCGCAGATCCTCATCGACCAGGGACTTTCCGATCAGTTTCTGCAGACCCAGCTGCACCCGCATCTGTTCGAGGACGCCTGTAAGAAAGTAGGCTATCCGCTGCAGCTGCGGCGCCATGAGGGCTACGATCATGGCTATTACTTCATCTCGACCTTCATGCAGGATCACCTGGTTCACCACGCCAGGATTCTGCGGTAGCTGACGGCCCGTGCGCGCCGTAACACGGACTGCCTAGGCGGTCCGTATCTTGCTTTTTGCACTTCCTTTGCAAGGATCCCCGATGAATGCGAATTTAAAGCCCAACAACAGCGGCCTCGACGGCCTGTCCGTTTTCCGCGCCGACCAGGTTGGCAGTTTCTTACGTCCCAAGTACCTGTTGGACGCGCGCGCGCAGGCCGCCAGAGGGGAAATCACCCCGGCGCAGCTGCGCGCTGTCGAAGACAAGGCGATTGCCGAAGTCGTGAAGTTCCAGGAAGAGATTGGGCTCAAATCAATTACCGATGGCGAGTTCCGCCGCGAGTACTTCCATCTGGATTTCCTGAAACAACTCGGCGGCGTGCAGACGGAGCTCCCGGTGTCCGTGGTGGGCCCGGACGGTCAGGAGCATCTGTCTCCTCCGACCATGAAGGTGGTCGACAAGGTTCGTCACGTCAAAGACATCCAACTCGCTGATTTCCAGTTTCTCCGCAACGCCACGAAGCGAACCCCGAAGGTCACCATCCCGTCGCCGACCATGCTGCATTTCCGCGGCGGTCGCGCCGGTATCAGCAGCAAGCACTATCCGGATCTCGAGCAGTTCTACCAGGATGTTGCTGACGCTTACGGGGCGGAGTTGCGTTCTCTGGCCGCCGCCGGCTGCACGAGCGTGCAGATGGATGACACGAATCTCGCTTACCTGTGTGATGAAGGGATGCGCGAGGCTGCCAAGAAGCGCGGCGACGATCCGAACGAGCTCCCACATCGCTACGCGAGCTTCGTCAACCGCGTCGTGGCGCAAAAGCCCGCCGGGATGACGTTGTCGATGCATCTGTGCCGCGGCAACTTCAAGAGCACCTGGGCCGCGCAGGGCGGTTACGAGCCGGTGGCGGAAGCGCTGCTCTCGGAGATGAACGTCGACGCCTACTTCCTCGAGTACGACGATCAACGCAGCGGCGACTTCAAACCCTTGCGCTTCCTGCCGAAAGGCAAGATTGTCGTGCTCGGTCTCATCACGACCAAGCTCGGCTCGTTGGAAAACAAGGATGCCATCAAGCGCCGCATCGACGAAGCCGCGCAATACGCGCCGCTCGGTCAGCTGGCGTTGTCGCCGCAATGCGGGTTCTCGAGCACCGTGCACGGCAATGACATTGCCATCGAGCAACAGGCGCAAAAGCTGCGACTGGTGATCGAGATCGCGCGAGAGGTGTGGGGCGAGGCGTAACTCGCTTCGAGCCATCGCTCTTAGCGGCTGTACCGCCAGGCGCGGCCACGAGTGAAATATGTTGATTCCGGGGCGGCGCTCAAAAACAGGGATGTTTTTGCGCGAGCCCCCAGGGGCGCGACGCGTGCGTCGCGCGGGTGGCCGGGAGGGCCACCCCGGGATATGAGCGCGGGGCGTGGCGAGCCCGCGCGCAGTCGGGTTCACGGCGTCCCCGGAAGCAATATATTTCACTCGGGGACGTGGCGTCGAGCTAACAGTCGGCTCGAGCGCGCTAAACCTCTTTCGCTACTCCAATGATGATTTCGCGCAACCACGCATGACCCGGGTCGGGCTCGTTCCTTTTGTGCCAGATCACCACTTCGCGCGTTTCCGGGGTGGCGAACGGTAACGGTAACACCTTCACCGGCGCCAATTTCGCCAACACGCGCGCCAGATGCTCCGGCAGCGTCGCGATCAACTCGGTGCCTTCCAACAGGAACGGAATCTCCAACAGCCCCGGCGTGGTTGCCCTGACATCGATGTCGGCGTTGGTCAGGCGCCGGACCATTTCCTCCAGCGGTAGCGTATGGCCGCTCGGCCAGCCGAAAACATGGGGCAGGGCGAGGTACTGTGCTTCGGTAATCGTGTTCTCGACGGAGGGATGGTTCTGTGCCACGACCGCTACCCACTGCACCGGCCGCAGGTCAAACATCCGCAAGGTGTCTGGAAACGCCCGCAGGCCAAACAGCCGCAGGCTGTTCAGGCCCAAATAGAGATCGGCGTCGCCGTACTCGAGCCGTGACAGGGTCGTCTCGGAAAAATGCTCGACGTGGCAGGTGATCCCGGGCGCCTCCTTGGCCAGCCGCTTGAATACGGCAGGCATGACCCGCAGCACGGCATCCGCGGATACGATGAGTGTGAAGGTGCGCCGAACGGTGCCCGGGTCGAAGCTCGGCTGCGTGCCCAGCGTCGCCTGAATACGTAGCAGGGCCTCCCGGACAGGCTCGACGAGCGATAGGCCGCGGGGGGTGAGCTCCATATCCCGTCCGACCCGGACCAGGAGCTGGTCGTTGAAGTACTCCCGCAGCTTTTGCAAGGCAGCGCTCATGGCGGGTTGGGAGACGAAGACTCGCTCGGCCGCCCTTGTGACGTTCTTCTCATGGAGTAGGGCGTCCAGGGCGATCAGCAGGTTCAGGTCGAAGCGGTTAAGTTGCATGGGAAAGTCAGTTTCGGTCGCGCAGTGGTCGTAGTTGCGCTTGTCAGGGGCGCTTTTCGTCACAATATCAGTGAATTAGCCCGCTGTGGTGTGCCGGTTCGCCGTTCTGGCGGGGCGGTGGAGCCGACGCCCTCCGTGTGCCGGTCGCCCGCGCTTATGAAGCCCGCGACATATAGTCCGGCTCGATAGCTCGGATTAGCATCATCAACTGGCCTCCTGGCCGTTCTGGCCGTAACGTTTCCTGTTGCATGACTCACACACTGTCCCCAAACGACTCCGAAACCGTCCTCCGCATTGTCGGGGAGCTGAAAAGCCGTCCCGGACCGCTCATCGAGGTGCTGCACGCCATCCAGGCGGCTCTGGGATACGTCCCCGAGGGCGCTGTTGCGGTGGTTGCCCAGGGACTCAATTTGTCCCGTGCCGAAGTTCACGGTGTAGTCACTTTCTATCATTACTTTCGCCGGACACCGCCCGGGAAGCACGTGGTCAGCTTGTGTCGGGCCGAGGCGTGCCAATCCATGGGCGCCGACGAGCTCGCGGAGCATGCGAAACGCAGTCTCGGAGTCGACTTTCACGAGACGACCGAGGATGGGAAGTTCTCGCTCGAGCCGATCTATTGCCTGGGGAATTGCGCCTGCTCGCCGGCGGCGATGGTGGATGGACGCCTCTACGGGCGACTGACGGCAGAGCGCTTCGACGCAATGATCGCGGAACAGGGTCATAAACAGTGACTGTTACGGTTTATGTGCCCATTGACGCGGCGGCGCTCTCGTTGGGTGCCGATGAGGTCGCGAGCGCGATTGCCAGCGAGGCCTCCGCGCGAGGTGTTGAGCTGAACCTGGTGCGCAATGGCTCGCGCGGCGCCTGTTGGCTCGAGCCCCTCGTGGAGGTCGTGACGGCCAAGGGGCGGGTCGGCTACGGGCCGGTGACGCCCGCCGATGTGCCAGGTCTGTTTGCCGCAGACTTCCTCAATGGGGGTCAACACGCGCTGTCGCTCGGATTGGTCGATGCGGTTCCGTGGTTCGCAAGCCAACAGCGCCTGACCTTCGCGCGAGTCGGTATCGTCGATCCGCAGAGCGTCGCGGACTACGTGGCGAACGACGGATACCAGGGGCTGCGCCGGGCGTTGTCACTGACACCGGCGCAGATCGTACAGGCGGTGCTGGATTCGGGGCTGCGTGGCCGTGGTGGCGCTGCCTTCCCAACCGGCATCAAGTGGAAAACGGTTCTCGATCAGCCCGCAGGACAGAAGTACATCACGTGCAATGCTGACGAAGGCGACTCGGGCACCTTCTCCGATCGCATGTTGATGGAAGGCGATCCGCTCGCTCTCGTGGAAGGCATGACCATCGCGGGGATCGCGGTGGGTGCGACCCAGGGTTATATCTACCTGCGCGCCGAATATCCGCATGCGTACCGCGCCCTGAATCACGCGATCGCCGCCGCCTACCAGGCGCGGTATCTCGGTAGCGACGTGATGGGTAGTGGCAAGCGCTTCGATCTCGAAGTCCGGATGGGCGCCGGTGCCTACGTGTGCGGGGAAGAGACCTCGATGTTGGAGAGTCTCGAAGGCAAGCGCGGTGAGATCCGCGTTCGCCCACCGCTGCCGGCGATCAAGGGTCTGTTCGGACAGCCCACGATCGTCAATAACGTCATGACGCTCGCCACGGTACCGATCATTCTGCAGAAGGGTGCGGAGTTCTATAAGAACTTCGGCGTCGGCAGGTCGCGTGGCACGCTGCCTCTGCAACTCGCCGGCAACATCAAGTGCGGCGGCCTCGTCGAACGCGCGTTCGGTGTTACGTTGCGCGAGTTGTTGTACGACTACGGTGGCGGTTCCGCAACGGGCCGGCCGATTCGTGCTGTGCAGGTGGGCGGGCCTCTGGGAGCCTACATTCCGGCCTCGCAGTTCGACGTGGCCATCGACTACGAAGCGTTGGCTGGTATCGGCGCGCTGTTGGGTCACGGCGGAATCGTCGTGTTCGACGATACCGTCGATATGGCCCGGATGGCGCGGTATGCGATGGAGTTTTGTGCGGTCGAGTCCTGCGGCAAGTGCACGCCCTGCCGGATCGGCTCGACCCGCGGTGTCGAGGTGATCGACCGTATTCTGGGCGGAGTGGAAACCGAGCGTAATGTCCGTCAGCTCGAGGAATTGTGCGAAACCATGTTGCAGGGGTCGCTGTGCGGCCTGGGCGGCATGACACCATTCCCCGTGACCAGCGCGCTCAAGCATTTCAGCGAGGATTTCCGCGCACGCACGCGGCACTGAGTACATGGGGCTACGGTCCCGCCTCTCGGGCTGAAAGCGCCGCCGGGCCACGGGCCCCGGCACGCTGGCCATCAGGAGATTCGAGATGTTTGCGATCGATTATGAAGACCTGGGCACCCCCGATCCGGCGCAGAGCGCCGGACCCGTCACCGTTGAAATCGACGGAGTGTCGGTAACGGTTCCGGAGGGTACTTCGGTCATGCGCGCCGCGGCCCTTGCTGACGTCAAGGTGCCGAAGCTCTGCGCCACCGACACCCTGAAGGCGTTCGGCTCATGCCGTCTGTGCCTGGTGGAGATCGAAGGGCGCAAGGGTTACCCGGCTTCGTGCACGACTACCGTGGCGCCCGGAATGAAGGTCCGGACACAATCCGACAAGCTGTCGAGCCTGCGCAAGGGCGTGTTGGATTTGTACATTTCCGATCACCCGCTCGAGTGCGTGAGCTGTCCCGCGAACGGTCACTGCGAATTGCAGGACATGGCCGATGTCGTGGGCATCGAGGAAACCTCGTACGGCCTGAAGGGCGAGATCGAGATGCATCGTCCGCTGGCGAAGGACGAGAGCACCCCTTACTTCAGCTTCAATCCTGAACTCTGTATCGTCTGCTCGCGCTGCGTGCGGGCCTGCGATGAAGTGCAGGGGACGTTCGCCCTGACGATCCAGGGCCGCGGCTTCGAATCGAAGGTTTCCGCGAGCCAGAACGAGCCGTTCCTGGATTCCGAATGCGTCTCGTGTGGCGCGTGCGTCGAGTCCTGTCCGACCGCGGCGCTCACCGAGAAGTCGATCATTGGTTTGGGGCAACCGGAGCGCGCGGTGACGACGACGTGCGCCTACTGCGGTGTGGGCTGCAGCTTCAAGGCCGAAGTAAAAGGTACGGGTGTCGAGTCGGAAGTGGTCCGCATGGTGCCGAACCGTGACGGTCACGCGAACCACGGTCACGCCTGCGTGAAGGGCCGTTTCGCCTTCGGGTATGCGACTCACTCGGATCGCGTCACGAAGCCGATGATCCGTAAAAATATCACCGACCAGTGGCAGGAAGTGCCGTGGGAAGTCGCTATCGACTACGCCGCGAGCGAGATCCGTCGCATTCAGGCGAAGTATGGTCGCGAGTCTGTCGGCGGGATCACTTCCTCGCGCTGTACGAACGAGGAGTCGTACCTGGTGCAGAAAGTCATTCGCGCCGCGTTCGGTACGAATAACGTCGATACTTGCGCGCGTGTCTGTCACTCCCCGACCGGGTATGGTCTGAAAAATACGCTCGGCGAGTCGGCCGGAACGCAGACCTTCGATTCCGTCAGGAAATCGGACGTGATCATGGTCATCGGCGCGAATCCAACCGATGGCCATCCCGTGTTTGGATCGCAGATGAAGCGTCGGCTGCGCGAGGGAGCGAAGCTCATCGTCATCGATCCGCGCATGACGGATCTGGTGCATTCGCCGCACATCCACGCGGATTTTCACCTTCAGCTGACACCGAGCACCAACGTTGCGGTGCTCAATTCGTTGGCGCATGTCGTGGTGACCGAGGGTCTGGCGAAGGACGATTTCGCGAACGAGCGTTGCGAGCCGGAGTCCTACGCGAAGTGGAAGGCGTTCGTGTCGAGGCCGGAGAATTCGCCCGAGGAGTTGGCAGGCGTCACGGGTGTCCCGGCGGACCTGGTGCGCGGCGCGGCACGTTTGTTTGCTACCGGGGGTAACGGCGCGATCTACTACGGCCTCGGCGTCACCGAGCATAGCCAGGGCACCACCACCGTTATGGCGATCGCGAATCTCGCGATGGCAACGGGTAACCTCGGTCGCGAAGGGGTGGGTGTGAACCCGCTGCGCGGTCAGAACAACGTGCAGGGCGCCTGTGACATGGGCTCCTTCCCGCACGAGTTCAGCGGTTACCGTCACGTGTCGGATACGAGTGTGCGTGAGTTGTTCGAAGCCACGTGGGGCGTGAAGCTGCAGTCGGAGCCCGGCCTGCGCATTCCGAACATGTTCGAAGCGGCCCTGGATGGCACCTTCAAGGCCATGTACATCCAGGGTGAGGATCCGGTGCAGTCGGATCCCAACACACATCACGTCAGCAAGGCCATGGAAGCCATGGAATGCGTCATCGTTCAGGACCTGTTTCTGAACGAGACGGCGCGCTTTGCGCACGTGTTCCTGCCCGGGTCGTCCTTCCTGGAGAAGGACGGCACGTTCACGAATGCCGAGCGTCGCATTTCGCGCGTCCGCAAAGTCATGCCGCCGCGTGGCGGCTACGAGGACTGGCAGGTGACGATGCTGCTGTCGAACGCGCTCGGCTATCCGATGAACTACCGGCATCCGTCGCAGATCATGGACGAGATCGCGCGTCTTACGCCGACGTTCACGGGCGTTAGTTATGAGAAGATCGATCGGCTCGGTAGCATCCAGTGGCCGTGTAATGATGCGGCCCCCGATGGCACCCCGACGATGCACATTCATCAGTTCGTACGTGGCAAGGGTAAGTTCTTCACGACGGAGTACGTGCCGACGAGCGAGCGCTCCAACAGCCGCTTCCCGCTCATTCTGACGACGGGCCGCATCCTGAGTCAGTACAACGTGGGCGCGCAGACTCGCCGTACGCAAAACACGACCTGGCACAAGGAAGACATTCTCGACATCCACCCGCACGACGCAGAAGTCCGCGGCATCGGTGATGGTGACTGGGTGGGTTTGACGAGCCGCGCCGGCGAGACGGTGTTGCGCGCCAGGGTGACCGAGAAGATCGCCCCGGGCGTGGTTTACACAACGTTCCACTTCCCGGAGACCAACGCCAACGTCGTCACGACCGAGAATTCCGACTGGGCCACGAACTGTCCGGAGTACAAGGTGACAGCCGTCGAGGTGGTGTTCGTCAGTCAGAAGGATGCCTGGCAGAAGAGGGCGCAGGAAGAGCGCTCCATGCCGAAGCAGCAGCGCAAGCGGAAACGGGATACGGCGCCGGCCTGAGCGCGGCGTACAACGTCATGTCAGTGGCATTCATCGACGATCGCAAGGCTGTCAGCACCGAGTTCGGTGTCGACCGTTGGTCGCAAGGCGACACGACGCATACGACGGACCAGGTCGCTGAGGAGGTTCCGGTCGCGATCGTCTTTCACAACGTGCCGCATGTTGTGATGTTGGCGACGCCTGCGAACTTTGAGGATTTCGCAGTCGGTTTCACGCTCAGCGAAGGTCTCGTCGCGCGCCCCGATGAGATCCGCGAGGTGGATGTCACGCTCGGCGCTGACGCGGTGGACGTGCGTGTCACTGTCGCCTGGGAGCGATTCACGGAGTTGCTCCACCGGAGGCGTAATCTCACGGGTAGAACGGGTTGCGGGCTGTGCGGGGCCGAGACTGCCGAGGACGCCATTCGCGAAGTTCCGCAGGTGGGCCCGGGCACGGATGTGACGATCCAGGATCTGCATGCCGCCATCGAGCAGCTCGGGACTTTGCAGCCTATCAACGCGCGGACGGGCAGCGTCCATGCGGCGGCCTGGGTTGTCCCGGGTCAGGGGATCCAGCTCGTTCGCGAGGACGTAGGACGCCATAACGCGCTCGATAAGGCGATTGGCGCCCTGGTGCGCGGGAAGACCGACCTCGCCTCCGGCTACATGCTGATTACGAGCCGGGCGAGCTACGAAATGGTGCAGAAGTGCGCCACGGTCGGGATCTCGTTCCTGGCGGCGTTTTCGGCTCCGACCGCGTTTGCGGTGCGGATGGCACAGAAAACCGGGATGACACTCGTGGCGTTCGCACGGCGCGACCGGCACGTGGTGTATGCGAATCCCGGGCGATTGAAGTAACAGGCGGGCAATGAATATCGATCTGCTCATCAAGATGGCCAACCAGATCACTTCGTTCTGGGAGGGGGAGGTCGGCGAGGAGGCCGCCGCCACCGAGGTGGCCACTCATTTGCGGCGGTATTGGGAGCCCCGGATGCGGGCCCAGATGATCACGTACTACGAGGAACGCCAGGGCTCCGGGTTGAATGACGTCGCCAGGAAGGCGGTCGGGCTGCTGGCGGCACAGCCCAAGCCTGCGAATACCGTCAAATGAGCTTTAACCGACAGGATTAAGTCGCCATCGCGGCGCCTCTTGCCCCGGTCCCGGGATTTCCGGCAACACTGTTGCCTGCATCAATTCGCGCTGTCTATAGCTCACATCCAACCTACCGATTTCCGCCCCCGCCGGGGAGTGGGTACCGTGCCCGCCTGACCGTATGGGCGGGCGCTGTCCCGCCCCGAGCGCCGACCATGGATGGTCGGCCGGGTTGCGCATCCAGGGACGGCTACCAGAGGGGGCTTGAATATGTCGGTTGCGGCGTCGAGCGACGACCAACGCACGGGCATCCGGGACGCCGGAGCAGCCGCTGCGAGCGGCGCTTCACCACCCTTCCGCTTCTACGACAACCGTCAGAAGTACCTGGCGTTCGTCAATACCTGCAACGAAAAGTCCGCGGTCGCACGTCGCGCGGCACACGAGTTGAGTTTTCTGAAGCCGACGCCGCCGGCACTGCGTTTCTTCGACGCCGGCATGGGCGACGCCACCGTGCTGTCGCGGCTCATGCGCAGCACACACCGCGCGTTTCCAACAGTCCCACTGCTGGTGGTGGCGAAGGAAATCAGTCTCGAGGACGTGCGGCTCGGGCTCGAAAAGATGCCCGACCGGTTCTACGAGCATCCCGCCACGGTGTTGGTCATCACGAATCTCAACTATGCCGAGGCGCCGCGTCTCATGCCGCGCGACGTGCAATCGGCGGCCGCGCTCAACTGGCAGGAAGTCCGCCTGACAGGCAACTCCGCGCACGAGTACGCGGAACAGATCGATGAGCTCGAGCCGACCCTGAGTTATGGCTGGCAGACGAAGTCGAGTCCGAAGTCGGGCAATCCCGTTTACGTACGCCCCTCGGTGCTCCTCATCTATCGCGAGGACCACAAGTTCCTGCTCGACGCGGTGATTCCCAAGCCCGGCCGCATCGACAGTTACGATCTGATCCTGGCCTCGCAACCGTGGCGCGCGCGCATGTCCGCGGACTTCAAGGCGCGCAAGGTGCTCGCGCCCCTGGCTCGCAGCCTGGCCGGTGGCGGTCGGCTGTTGGCCGTGCAGTCCTACGGTAAGGATCCCGGCCTCGAAATCATTCAGAAGCTCTGGCCCGGAGAAGATCCGTTTCAGGTCGACCGCCACGCGTTGCTGGCGGCTCTGAAGACGGAGCTCGGACGCGATGTCCGGGAGTTCACACTGGCGGCGCTGCCCGATGAGAAGGCGTTGTTCCGTTATGACATGCACACGCTGCCTTCGGAGATAGGCGACCGCATCGGCACCTCCACGCTGTTTGCGGCGTGGAACGCCGCCATCTACGTCAACCAGATCGAGGACGAGCGCCTCGATTCGGTCGTGCAGAACGGTGCCTATCTCGATGCCACCCAGTCGGTCCTGCAGAAATACAACGGGCTGTGGTTCAACGACGAAACTTTCGTCGTGACCCGGCGCAAACCTTAAGACGCTAACCGCAAAGCGAGTCGCGATCCCATGAGAGCCAACGAGAGCATGAAAATCCAAGAATCTACCGCCGAGCCACTGGAGGGCCAGGAGCTGAAGCGCGCGATTGTCGACTTCACGAGCGGCGCGTCGACCGAGATCTCCACGCATGACGAGGACTCGCTGCCCACTCTCGCCACCACGTTGCCAGCGGGAACGGCGGTGTATGTGGCCCACACTCCCAAGGCGAAGTTGAGCGACGTCGTCGCCACGGCGATCAAGCTGCAGCAGCTCGGGTTCCGCGCATCGCCTCATATCGTGGCCCGCCGCGTCGAAAGCCAGCAGGCGCTGCAAACTGCGCTGCAACAAATCTCGGCCGCCGGGATCGAGCAGGCCCTGCTGGTGGCGGGTGATCTCGAGAAGCCGGCCGGCCCCTACACGAGCACGCTCGACATCATCGATTCCGGACTTTTGCAAAATTCGAGTCTGAAGCGGCTCGGTGTCGCCGGGCACCCCGAGGGTCACAAGCAGGTGGCGGACGACGTGCTCCTGGCCGCTCTGCGCCACAAGCAGGCTTTCGCCGCTAAAACAGGGTTGAAACTGCACATTGCAACGCAGTTCACCTTCGATGCCGACGCGATCATCGCCTGGGACGAACGGCTCACGAGGGAGGGCATCACGCTGCCGGCGCACATCGGCATCGCAGGTCCCACTCCATTACCCAAGCTCATCAAGTACGCCATGGCGTGCGGCGTCGGGGCCTCGCTGGGCTCGGTGATGAAGAACATGTCGGCCATGACCAAGCTGGCTCGACTGGCGACCACTCCGGATGAGATGCTCACGGGTCTCGTCCGCGGCGGCGCTGCTCGTGGCAGTAGCCGTATCGTTCAGCCGCATTTTTATGCTTTTGGCGGAGTGTCCGCCACGGCGCGCTGGATCCGAGCGGTCATTGACGGCAAGTTCTCGGTGAAATCCGACAGTGACAAGTTCGAGATGGACGCTTAACCCCAAAAGGTAGCGCCTTGTCCAAGAAAGCCTTGATCTGCGGATCGGTCGCCTTTGACACCATCATGGTGTTCGAGGACCGTTTCAAGAATCACATTCTCCCCGACAAGATTCACATGTTGAATGTCTCGTTCCTGGTGCCACAGATGCGCCGGGAATACGGCGGGTGTGCCGGGAACATCGCCTACAACCTGAAGTTGCTGGGCGATGTCGGCTATCCGATGGCGACGGTGGGACGTGATTTCGGGCTGTATGCCGACTGGATGCGCCAGACCGGTGTGCCGGCGGATTACGTGCAGGTGATCGAGTCGGAGCATACGGCGCAGGGGTTCGTCACCACTGACCTCGACAACAACCAGATTTGGGCATTCCACCCGGGGGCGATGCAAAAGTCACACCTCAATACGGTGCCTGCCAGGTCTGATATCGCCATCGGTATTGTGGCGCCCGATGGCCGGGACGGCATGATTCAACATGCCAACCAGTTCTCGGAAGCGGGGATTCCCTTCATTTTCGATCCCGGCCAGGGCTTGCCGATGTACGACGGCAAGGACCTGAAGCGCTTCGTGGAGCAGGCGACGTGGGTCGCCGTCAATGACTACGAGTGGCAGATGATCCAGCAGAAGACCGGCTGGACCGAGAGCGATGTGACTCAACTCGCCGAGGCGCTCATTGTGACGCGCGGCCCGGAGGGGTCGGTCATCCACACCAAGGGCGGTCCGATCGAGATTCCCTGCGCCAAGCCTGAGGCGGTCGTGGATCCGACCGGTTGTGGCGACGCGTATCGCGCCGGCCTCATTCACGGGCTGCTGCACGTACTGGACTGGAAAGCCACGGGCCGGATCGCCTCCCTCATGGGCGCGATCAAGATCGAAGCGCTGGGGACGC
>DATMQL010000107.1:0-21055 GCA_035566815.1 Steroidobacteraceae bacterium
CCTTGATCTGCTCCATGTTGGTGGCCAGTGGGGTGATGAAGAAGGCGATGTGCTTCTGGGTGACCGCGAAGTCGTGGATCATGCCCACGTAAGGGGACTTGATCCAGGCTTCCCAGTTGATGGTGCCGCGGCGATCGGCGGAAAACACATAAATGTCGTCCGACGCCAGGCCCTTCGCCTCGTAGCCGAAGGAAACATACTCTCCGGTCACGGGGTCGATCTTCGGGTGCGCGGTATGAGTCTTCGACTGCAGCTTCCCGCCGAAGGTGTAGTAGTCGTCGGTGGTCTCGAGCGTGAGCGGATTCATGGCGACCGGAGGGCTGTCCTCCTTGAACACCAGCAGCTTGCCATGGTGATAGAAAAGCTGCGTGTTGGCGGTACCACGGCTGAGGCCGGCAACCCGCGGGTCGTCCGTGGTTGGATTTCTGTACATCCCGAACAACGACTGCCGCGCGGCATGTTGCGCCTTCCAACGCTGGGTGCGGGCATAGCGCGTACGGTAATCAACGTGCCCGTCCTTGACCCGGAACATGCTGACATGTCCCTCGCCGTCGAAGCCGATGTCGTTACCGTACTTCGCGGGCTTCGGGTACTGCGGGTCGGGACCGACACGGAAAAAAGCGCCATCCAGGTCGGCCGGCAGTTGCCCATCCACCTCGCAGTCAAACAATTCGACTTCCGAGCGATTGACGCCCCCGCCGTCGCTGCCCCCACCGCCAAAGGCGCGGGGATCATTGGGAAAGAGGACGGCCGCCTCGGCGGAGGTGGTAGCCAGGGTACCCGCTACGGCGAGGCCGGCGCCCGTTACGGCGGCACCCGTGAGGAAGCCGCGACGGTCCAGGCGCGAGCCCGAGTTGCCGTTGTTGGAATCAGAACTCATAGAGGGCGCTCTCCTGGAAACCGCGGCGGGCCAATTCGTCGATTAATCAACGAGTATAGGAGGCGGCCGGCCTGAGTCAATTTAGTGCGGGCCGGGGCGCCATCAGCCGGATGGCCTGTACGAGCGCGCGCCGCGCCCACCGGCGTCAGCTGAAATCCACTGTACCCAGAAGCCCTTTTGGATCGCAGAGGTGCTTCAGACGCCCCGCGAGCATCCGGTCCGCGGGGCTGGCATAACGCTTGTAGTAGAGGATGTTGTGAGGCCCTACGCCGTGCTCGGCACTGAATGAGCCGCCGTATCCGCGGACGACGCGATCGTAGATCAACTGGCGCACCGCATCGACAGCGACTGCATCGTAGGGTCCGGCGCTGCCGGGCCAGATGAGGTTGAAATGATCGCCACCGTCACCGCAGTGTCCGAAGTCACAGATGCGCAGCTGCGGATATTGCGCGGTGAGCGCACCAACGAGGTCGGCGCGCAACGCCGGCAGTCGCGAGCGGGGCACGGAAATATCGAAGCCGATGACAGCGCCCGCGCGCCGCAACCCGTCACTGATCGAGTGACGGATCGCCCAGAAATCCTCCGGCCGGCCAAAACAGGCATCCTGCACCAGGGGGTCGGTGCCCCCCATGAACCGACCCAGGAGTTGGGTCAGCAACTCGGATAGATCGAGATGGGCGGGGCTGAGCGTGGAGCTCAACTCAACGAGCAGGGCATAAGCGGGCAGCTCAGCCGACGAGAAGGGGTTGCGCAGGCGCCGATTGTGCTCAAAAGCCGCCGCCATCGCGTTGGCCGACATCCCCTCGAACGCGGCCAGCAGATCGCCAGCCTCCGCCTCGAACAGGGCCAACAATTCAGGCACCGCCGCATGGCTGGTAGGCACGACGAGCGCGACAGCCGTCTGACGGGGGACCCGGTGCAACTCGACCTGCACGCGGGTAATGATTCCAAAACTACCGCTCGTTCCGACAAACAGCTGCTTCAGATCGACGCCCGAATTGTCCTTCCGCAAACCGGTCAGGTCCGTCAGGACAGTCGCATCGGCGTCGGCGAGAACGACTTCCAGGCCGAGCAGATTGCGTTGTACGTCACCGTAGCGCACGAGGCGTGAGCCGCCAGTGTTCGTGGAGACCATTCCTCCGAGGGTGGGATCCGAGCCGAGGTCTATGGGATAGAACAGCTCGTGCTGGCCCACTTCCCGATTCAACTCGGACAGCCGCGTACCGGCGCGGGCGCTGGCCGTGCGATTGTGGACATCAAAAGCTTCTACGCCACGGAGCCGATCGAGACTCACGACGAGCTGCCTACCGGAGTCGTCGGGTGTGCTCGCACCGACCAGGCCTGTGTTGGCTCCCTGCGGGACGATCTTGAGGTCGTGCGCGAAACAATAGCGGACAACGGCTGCGAGCTCGGCAACCGCGGCCGGGCGGACAATCGCCAGGGCGCGCCCGGATCCATAGCGATAGCCGCGCTCGTACTTCTCGGTCTCCGCGGAAGACTGCAGGACCGCGCCTTCTCCCACGATTGCGCCCAGATCGTGAATCAAACCGACCGAGGCTGTCATCGGCACACCCGCGTCATCTCAAAGCGGCCGGCGCCGGGAAATCGCTCATGCGGCCGCCGTCATCTTGAAAATGCCCTGCGCATTACCGCTGTCGAAGGCGAGGTCGAGGCGCGAGATACCGGTGACCAGGTCGCGTAGCCGATCGCGTTGTATGAACTCGTAAAACGATCCCGGCACGCTGCGCCGCAGGACCGCACCGTTCGCGTCAATGAAGTTTCGCTCGACCGGGTCGGCCCGAAACGCCGTCTGGCGCACGCGTCCGGACCTGGAAGTTTCTATCGTGTCCTTCAGCGGCCGACTCAACAGCCGCTGGCCGGCGACGAGTGCATCGAGGGAAGGCACGCGATCCGTAGCGTGATTGAAAACATTCCCTTCCGTGGCGATCCAAGCCATCTCCGCCGATTCCGCCAACAGGATCTCGTAGTCGCTCCAGGCGGGATCCGCGTGTTGGCGATCGAAACACGCCAGCAGCCTGGGCAACAAGGCCGCCGCCTGCTCGAAAGGCAACAGGCTTCGGTCGTTCAGCTCGCGCAGAGCGCTCCTGGCGGACTCGCCGAGCGGGTCACGCGACGATGCGGTAACTCGGGCAACGGCCTTCTGAAAACCGGGCGAGAATCGCTCGGGATGCAGCTCACTGACAAAGAACTGCGGCAGTTCCTCAGGAAAGTCGCTGTGAGTGTAGGAGCGCCCCGTCATGCCCAGTCGATCCAACGGATAAACCGCAGTCATTTTATAGCCGAGCGGCAGCAGCACGCGTGTAATTGCCGCCTCGCCCGCCGGCAGGTCCCCCATTCCACCAAGAGCGACCGACCGCAACGCCCCATGGTCGAACACCACCTGGCGACCCTCTGATACGCATTCGGCCACGTAACGTTGCCCAGTGGGCACGCGGGCCAGAAGATCGCGAAACAAAAGAAGGTTCAGCGCCTGTGCCACCACCGCACGCGAGACTTCCGCGCCGGCCTCGTCGAGGACGGAGGGCGCCACCTTCACGGTGCGTAGCAGTGCCTGGGAGTCTTCCGGCGCAAGACAGGTCTCAAGAAGCCGGTGCAACGTCGATTCCTTACGATTTGTCATAAACTCGCTCTAATGCCGGCTTTCGCGGGCGCCCGAGCAGTATCTCGGGGCCCCCGAGCGGCCTTCAATCGATATAATCAAATGAGTTCATTACAAATCGGAATATAAGCCCTCATCCCAATGGAACGCCGCCGGCGCCCGTTTCCCAAGCTCCTGGGCCTGCAGGCTTTCGAGGCCACCGCCCGCCTGGGCAGCGTCTCGCGCGCCGCCGCCGAGCTTTATCTGACCCAGGGGGCCGTCAGCCGCCAGTTACAGGCTTTAGAGGCCCAGTTAGGGGTGCCGCTATTCGCACGATCGAAGAAGCGCCTGATCCTTACGGAGGCGGGCGCGGCCTACCTGCACGACGTGCGCGGCGGGCTCGCCGTGTTGGGCGACGCCACCGAGGCGCTGATTTCGACACAGGGCCGGGGCGGGACGCTGAGGCTGGCAACGCTTCCCACCTTCGGCGCGAAGTGGCTGGTGCCGCGCCTGCCCCGCTTCTGTGAAAGTCACCCGCACATCACGTTGGACCTGATTACGCGCCTCGCGCCTTTCGACTTCTCGATCGAGCAACTCGACGGCGCCATTCACTTTGGAAGTCGAGAGTGGTCGGGAGCGATCGCCGAATACCTGACCACGGAAGAAATGACTGCGGTGGCGGCTCCACGCCTCGCCCAACGGTGCCGGGTCCCAGCGGATGTCTTGCGACTTCCTCTCCTCCAGATCACCTCGCGTGCCTTTTCCTGGCGTGCGTGGCTGTCAGCAGTAGGACTGTCGGACGCGGCGATCACACCGTATCTGCAGGTCGAGACTTTCGCGATGGGTATCGAGGCGGTTCTCGCCGGGATCTGCGTTGGAATTCTGCCGACTTTCTTTGTGGCAGCCGAGATTGCCGCGGGGTCGCTCGTGAGCATTGGACCCGGCGTGGCCAGTGAGTCGGCTTATTACTTCGTGTATCCCGAGCGCAAGCGGGATTACTACCCCGTGCGAGAATTCTCCCGCTGGCTCAGTGAGGAAGTCGCGGCTTAATACGACACCGACGTCAACGTCGACGTCGAACTGACCGTCCGAATTCACGTCGAGCCCCGCGTGCTTTTCCACGCGGTAAAAACGCGCGGTCTTTGTTGAATCGGCGTCTCTCAACAATTGAAATAAAACCAACTTCTCACTAGCGATTCATATTTTCATCGTAGTACTATATCCATCAATCAATATCAGTACCGCGCGCAACAGGACCATTACATATGGGAATGCCCGCAAGAAAATTTGATTTCGAGGAGGTTCCGGTGGAAGAGCGGCTAACGAGACTCGAGTCAAACGTCGAGCACATTCAGTCGGATGTTTCCGAAATGAAGGTCGACATCCGGCGTCTGAACGACAAGATCGACGGTATAGACCACAGGCTGTGCGCCAAGATCGATAGCGGAGATCAAAAGCTGTCTGACAAGATCGACGGAGTGGATCAAAGGTTGAGCGCCAAGATCGATGGCGTAGATCAAAAGCTGTCTGACAAGATCGACGGAGTGGATCAGAGGCTGAGCGCCAAGATCGATGGCGTAGAGCAGAAGCTCTCTGCCAAAATCGATGCTTTCGACCAGAGGCTGTGCGCCAAAATCGATGGCGGAGATCAAAAGCTCTCTGACAAAATCGACTCCTTGAAGGACCAGATCTCAGGTCTGGCACTGACGACGGAGAAATCGCACTCACAGCTGCGTATCTGGGCGATGACGTTCTACATCAGTATGGCCGGGGGGCTTTTGACCTTACACGGCCGCAGTCTTCACTGGTTCTGAGCGGGCACGTCTACGGCTGCTTGGCGGCCGTAACTGTCGAGCCCGTTGTCGTCACCCCGGTAGCCACCTGCATGCTCACGTCATGCACGGCGTAGTCGGCGGGCGTCCCGATGAGACTCGAGATCAACACCAAGCCAAGGATTACGGCTCTCCGCAACATAAGCATCTCCCTGCGATGGCGCGGACGGGTCGGCTAGTAGCGCCAGCTCTTCAGGTCCGCGCCCTTCGGTGCCGAGGCAGTGATCTGCTGCAGAATGAGCGGCAGATACTGGTAGTCGTAATGCAGCCGCGAATAGGCGTTGGCCACCTTCGGATCGCCATTCCAACAATGCTCGGCCCGGTCGCCATAGGCCACCGTCCCATCGTACTTCGGTTCGAGCGATTCGAAACGCTCCTGCGCGAAATACACCGAGTCGGTGAGGTAGTAGTTGTCCCCGCTGCCTACGTAGACGTGGATCTTGCCCTTGAGTTTGGGAGCCAGTGTCGCCCAATCACGCGCAATGATGTTCGACAGGTCGTAATGCTCGCGCCAATAGGCCGCCACCGTTGGATCGATATCACCAGTCACCTTGTCGAAGATAGGCTTCGGGTAGCCGTCAGCGCCCACGGGCCCGAACACAGCCTGCCAGATGTCGTATTGACCTCCAGAACGGCTGCGATCCCCCTGAGTCAACTCCATGTAGTTCTCGTCGCGCTGGGTTGCGAACACTTCGCCGAGGTAGTTGCGGAATGCCGGCCGCTCGACGTTCGACGCCTCGCCTTTGAGGGTATACGCGTTTTTATCCTCGTAGAGGTTGATCACCGTATAGGCGCGGAAGTCGATCGGATCCGGGCAGGCCGCGAAGGCGCCGTTGTACATGTCAGGGTAGAAGACCTGCGTGGCGAGCGCCTCCCAGCCACCCGTCGAGCCGCCATACGTGAAGCGCGCCCAACCGGCGCCAATGCCGCGGAAGCGCCGCTCGATCTCCGGAATGAGCTCGTTGTTGATGGCATCGCCATAGGGACCCAGGTTGGCGGAGTTGACTGCATAACTGTCGTCGTAGAAAGGGTTCGCGTGCTCGATCTCGACGACCAGGAAGCGCGGAAAATCGGCGGAGATCCACTTCTGATAGAAGGCGTACGCTTCCTTCTGCTCGATGATGTTGTAACCCGCGAGATGGAAGCGGTTGGAATACTCGGGCTTCAGATTCGGGTCCGGTGGCGTGTCACGGAACTCCGAGATGTCGTCCGGAAAGTGGCCGTGAAAAACCATGAGCGGAAAGTGCGCTTGCGGGTGCGCATCAAAGCCTTTCGGGACCAACACGTGCGCGCCAAGATAGACGTCGCGTCCCCAGAACTTCGAGAGCAACTCGCTCTTGATCTGGATGTGACGGACGAACTCAGTGTCCTTGGGCGCGGCGATGGCAGGCATTTCCTGGTCGAGCACCAGGTCTGTTCTGACCGGGTGCGCCGGATCGATATGCAGTTTGACGGGCGTCGAGTACAGGTTCCCGGGCTTGTGCCACCACTGCTGGCCTTCTCCCTTGTCGGGCGGCAATTTCAAGGTGCGCCCGTCGGCCATATGGAACTCCTCGTAGCGATTCAGCACCGCCTGCACGAAGTAGTCGCCAGCTGGAATGGCCGACAGATGGGTCGCGGGCCAGCCGAAGGCGGTGTCGTCGAGAACTGCCTTGGTGCCGGGCGCGAGACTGTCCACGGTGAGACCGAAAAGATAGGGACTCGCGAGAGGCTCGTTCGGCTCCACGTGAGAGCGCGGCTCCCGGGAGAAATCCCGGCTCAGCAGCAGGATGACGCGGCCATCGAGAGCCTTGCTACTGCGTTCGGTAGGGAACTTGACGGCGAAAGTGGTGCCTTCGGTGACAGCGGCCGTTTCATGAGCGCCACCACGAGTGTCGCAGCCTTGAATAGTGCCTGAGATGGCGGCGACGGCCGCCAGCGTCAAGGCAAATCGTATCCCCGATCGATTCATGTCCAACCGCCCCCGATGACCTGTACCCGCGGCGAACGCTGAAGGAACCGCAACGTTTGGTCAAGGTGCGCCAGGGAGCCGCCTGACGGCATCGGGACGCGCACGATAGGCCAACGTGCGCAGGTCGCCCGCTACGAGAAACTCGGTCGCTCCGCTCCCGTCGCCAACCCCGCCTCCGTAAACCGCTGCGACAGCTTCACGAGCAAAGCCGCACGCAACGTATCCCGACCGGCGGCGTCAGACGCCCTCACCCGCAACTCGAGCACCGCGGCGGTCGCTTCCACCTTGGTCAAAAAGCAGCCCAGCACGGCGTTCTCGTCCGCGGTCTCTTTGGCCACAGTGACGGCGAGCTTCTGCGCCGCCTCGAGGTCCGCGTCGCGACTCACGCGAATGACAATAGTTAGCGGCCACGGCGCGTAGTTGGAACTCAGATTGATCGACACCTGGCTTGCGGCAAGCGCGTTGGGAACCACAATGAATCGTCCGTCAGCCGTGCGCAGTGTCGTGTAACCGAGCGACAACATTTCGACCACGCCGATCTCAGTGCCCGTGGGCGCCGCCACCTGGATGGTATCGCCCAGTCGGAACGGACGGTAAATCGTGATCGAAATCCCCGCGACCAGGTTGCCCAAGGTGCTCTGCGCGGCGAGACCGATCACAACTGAAGCGATACTCGCGCCAGCCAGGAGTGCGGTGCCCATCGAGCGCAACACGGGAATCAGGTGCGCGTAGAGAATGAGAACAATCACCCAGATCAGCGCCGTGCCAAACTGCTGCATGAAAGTAATGGTGGTCCGGTCAACCTGCCCCTTCCGGGTCAGGGCCGCGTGCACCACGGTTCGCAAGGTCCGTGAGAGCAGCATGGCCACGAACAGGAACACCACCAGGTAAACGAGAGCGCCGAGCAGGGTGTCGGGCTTCAGGAACGAGAGCACATCGTGCTCGCCAACCACTAGGTCATTCATGGCGCGGGTTCGCATCGGGACGGGTTTGAGTCGCCAGCGTCTTAGCACTTCGCGTGCCCGAGCGATAGAGGAAAAAAGCGACGCCCCAAATCGCGCCAAATCGCCGCCGCGCACGGAGCACGACTACGACCTTGCCTGCCTCTCGAGTTTGGCGAGTGGGGCGTCGCTGGATGAAACGTTACAGGCGGTGACCCGGTCGCGGCCCCGATGTTTGCTCTGGTACAAGGCCGCATCGGCCTCGCGCACCATCCGCCCCGCCAGGCCATGCAGCCCCACGGGCGCCGGATGCTCCAGCGCGCAAACACCGAAGCTGGCGGTGATCGGAATCTGTTGTGGTGTGACCTCAAAATGCGGGGAATTGATGCGCTCACACAGCCGGCCCGCGACGAGACTCGCTTCCTTGGCGCCGGTATCCGGAAATACGACGGCAAACTCCTCGCCGCCGAGCCGGGCGACCCAATCCTTACCCAGCCTGAGGTTGCTGCAGATACGCGAGGTAAACTCTTTCAACACCTCGTCGCCTACCTGGTGGCCGTGGCGATCATTGACGAGTTTGAAATGATCGATGTCACACATCACGAGTGCGAGCGGCCGGCGGAGCCGTAACGCACGCTCGACTTCACGGGGAAATTGCTCTTCGAAGAAGCCACGACGACCCGCACGAGTCAGCTCATCGACGGTCGACAACATGCGGTTGTCCCGTAGGGCGAGTTGTAGCGATGCCGCGAGGTCCGCAATACGTCGCGCGATCGTGAGATGAGCCCAGAAGTGCTCACCACGCGCGTCGCTCGGCATACAATCGTTGGCGCCGGCGCGAAGGGCTTCCGACTCCTGCAACTCATCGGACTCGCCCACGAACACGATGTGCGTGGCGACGCCCGAAGGCAGTTGGCGCGCACTTCGGATGAGATCGATGTCATCGGTGAACATCAGCGCATGAACACGGACCGCCAGCAGCTCGAGCGCGTCTGCGGCTGCATTGCACACATCGACTTCGAGATTCGCCATGTGCAACAGGTTTCTGAATCGGTCGCGCGTCCGCTTGCCGGTGAGCGTCAGCAGTGCCGCGGGAATGGGCGGGGAGCGGAGCAGGATCGTGGCCCCCTCCGACGGAGACCGCCGGAGCGTATCGTCCAGTACCGTGCGGCGCGCTAGCAGGTGCCGCGCGGCCCCCGCGGCCGAATCGGCGAAGTGCGCGGGACTCTCAAGCCCAAGCGGCAACTGCCGCACCGTGAGGTCGGCATCCTGCTGTTTGCACTCGGCGAGAGAGGTACCCATTTGAGGACAATCAACTCCATTCGGACGGATGTGACAATAAACATTCGCACCGCATCCGGTCCGTGAAATTCAGCACAGCTTAACAATAGATTATGTGACGCCTCACACAGCATTCTCTTGCGCGTCGCAGCGCCTGCGCTCAGGGCCGCGCTAGGAGCTGCATAGAGTGGTCATTCCGCCCGGGATCAACGGTCGGCGAGCTGAACGCCCGCGAATAGCGCGTCGACCTCTTCCTGCGTATCGCAACCCGCCGCGCGATCGACCCGATCCCGGTCGATATGCGGCGCCAGGAGAGTGATGAAGTCGTACATGTATCGGCGCAGCAGTCCATCGCGCGCGAAGCCGAGCCAGGTGTTGTGCCCGGGGAACAAATGCGCGGCACTGATGGAAACGAGATCGCGATCCTCTGTCGGGTTCAAGGCGACGTTGGCAACGATGCCCACGCCGAGCCCGAGGCGTACATATGTTTTGATGACGTCCGCGTCGCACGCCGTGAGCGCTACATTCGCGGTGAGCCCTGCCTTGGCGAAAGCGTCATGCAAGGAAGACGGGCCGTTGAAACTGAACACGTAGGTGACGATCGGGTGGGCCGCGAGATCCTCGAGCGAAGGCTCGCTGACCGCGGTCAAGGGATGCCCGCGCGGCACGATGATCCGCCGGTGCCACCGATAACACGGCACCAGGACGTACTTGCCAAACAACTCGCGCGAGCCCGTTGCGATGGCGAAATCGATGCGATCGAACTCCGCCATTGCCGCGATCTGCTCCGAGGTTCCCTGGTGCAGGTGAAACTGCACATTGGGGTACCTGTCGCGGAAAGTCTGGATAACAGGCGGCAGCACGTAACGCGCCTGCGTGTGGGTAGTTCCGATGGACAGCGTGCCGCGGTCCTCGTCTTCGAACTCGGCCGAGATACCCTTGATGTTCTGTGCTTCGCGCAGCAGCTTCAGCGCGTGGCGGATGACGCGCTCACCGGGCGGGGTTATTTTGGCGAGCGTACGTCCACGGCGCACGAAGATATTGAATCCGAGCTCGTCTTCCAGGAGCTTGAGTTGCTTGCTCACCGCGGGTTGTGTCGTACACAGTTTGGCCGCGGCGGCCGTAATATTGAGATCGTTCTGTGCGACAGCCGCCAGAAAACGCAGTTGCTGTATCTTCACTGCCATGAAGTTTACGGGCAGACCCGTTAGCAAGTCGGTCGCGCGGCGGTCATAAACCGGTAACCAAACCAACGGATGAGCCATTCCGGTCGCAAATTCGCCCTTCTCGGCATAGTGCTTGCCGCGGCCGGTTGCGCTCATGTCCCGGTGGTGGACGAGGCCGATCTGGTCAAGGCGTCCGACGGCTCGCAGATCAAGGTCTTCGGCGCGCGCGGCCCTCTCTCGTCCCGACAGTCCAAGGCCGTGCTCGGCCGCCTCGCCGCGCAGGCACCCGATGCGGGCACGCTCGAGCGCCACCTGGCCGTCGAGCAGATCGTCGCGGAAAGTCCCCTGTTTATTGGCAACCAGGTCCGCATCCTGCGCGACGGCGCCGAGACCTTTCCCGCGATGTTCGCGGCGATCCGGCAGGCGACCCGTTACCTGTATCTCGAGTACTACATCTTCGAGGACGTGACGTGCGAAGGCGAGACCCTGAGCGACCTCCTCGTACGCCAGAGCCAGGCGGGTGTTCACGTGCGTGTCATTTATGACGGGATCGGCTCCATCGGCACCGACTCGGGCTTCTTCGACAAACTGCGTGCCGCCGGCGTGCAGCTCGCCGAATTCAACCCTCCCAATCCCTGGAAGCGTCACTTCGCGCTGAACTCACGCGATCATCGCAAGCTGCTGGTAGCCGACGGCACGGTGGCGATTCTCGGGGGTGTCAATCTCAGCTCGACCTATCAAAGCGCACCCTCCGCGGTAGAGGGGAATGCGCCGCAAGCCGCGGATCCCCGGAAGCCGCAGGACGTCTGGCATGACACCGACATCCAGATCACCGGCCCCGTGGTGGCGGCTCTCGAAACACTCTTCAGGGACCACTGGCGTGAGCAACAGGGGGTACCGCTCGAAGCCGACACCGACCCCGATCCTCCCTCACAACCGCCGGGAGATGAAGTCGTTCGCATCCTGGGCAGCAGCCCGGCAAAACTGAAACGCCGCTACTACGTTACCGCCATATCGGCGATTCGGAATGCCGAAAGCAGCATCTGGATTACCGGCGCCTATTTCGTCCCGACACATCAGGAGAAAGAAGGACTGATGGCCGCGGCCCGCCGGGGCGTGGATGTTCGCCTGCTCCTGCCAGCGCGCAGCGACTCGGGCCCGGCGCTGGCCGTACAACACTCCCACTACGAAGAGCTCCTGCGGGCAGGCGTCAAGATCTATGAGCGTGACGACGGCATTCTGCATTCGAAGACCATGGTCATCGATCGCGTCTGGTCCATCGTCGGGTCATCCAACTTCGACCACCGCAGCGTGCTGTTCAACGACGAGCTCGACGCCGTGGTGTTGGGAAAGGAAACCGGCGAGCGGCTCGCCGACGACTTCACTGCGGACTTGCAACACGCGCAGGAGATCGACCCGGACCAATGGGCCCGCCGCTCGGCACTCGAGCACCTTCGCGAGAATTTCTGGCGCCTGTGGGAACAGTTGCTCTAGAGCCGACGCCCCCCTATCCTCCCGCACGAACCATGAACTTCTGCAACCAATGCGGCGCGAAGGTCGAACTTCGCATACCCCCGGGCGATCTCGTCGCGCGTTACGTGTGCGACGCTTGCGGGACCATCCACTATCAGAACCCGAAGCTCGTCGTGGGCTGCGTGCCCGAGCACGAGGGACGGATTCTCTTGTGCCGCCGCGCCATCGAACCCCGCCGGGGCTTCTGGACGGTACCGGCGGGGTTTATGGAGAACGGCGAGACCCTCCAACAGGCAGCCGCCCGCGAATGTAAGGAAGAGGCGCTCGCCGATGTGGAGATCGGCACGCTCCTCACCGTCGTACACGTGCTGCACGCACAGCAGGTGCATGTATTCTTTCGTGCCACCATGCGCACGCCGGAATACGGTGCGGGCACCGAAAGCCTGGAGGCCGAGCTGGTACGGCCCGAAGACATTCCGTGGGGCGACATCGCCTTTCCGAGCACGGATTACACCCTCCGGCGCTACCTGGAGGACCGGGCGGCGGGGCACGAGCCTCACCACTTCACCGAGGTGGACCGGCGGATGGCCCGGCTATAGCCAGCCGCGGCGCGCGGCCTACGCGCCCCAGGCTACGCACCCCGCTCAGGACGCGCCGGCGCGGTCATGGCACAATATTGAGTCCCCCCGCCGCCGCTGGCGCGCGGTGGACGCAGCAACCTTTTTAGGAAAACGAATGACTTTCGTCGTCACCGAAAACTGCATCAAGTGCAAATACATGGACTGCGTGGAGGTCTGCCCGGTCGATTGCTTCCACGAAGGCCCGAATTTCCTCACCATCGATCCGGACGAGTGCATCGATTGCACCCTGTGCGAGCCGGAGTGCCCGGTCGAGGCGATTTTCTCCGAAGAGGAGCTGCCCGCGGGGCAGGAGCACTTCAAGCAGCTCAATGCCGAGCTGGCCAAGCAGTGGCCGGTGATCACCGAGAAGAAGGACGCCCCGGCGGACGCCAAGGAATGGGAGGGCAAGCCGGATAAGTTCAAGCTACTCGAGAGGTAGCCGTCGCCCTACTGCCGCTGCGCCTTCTTGAGCTCCTGCAGGAGATCGTTCGGCGGCAGATAGCCCGGGAACATGGTGCCGTTCGCGGCCACGATTGCCGGGGTCCCCTGCAGGCCAAAATCACGGCCCATGGCGTAGGTACGGGCTACCGGGGTATTGCCGCACTGCTTGGCCTTCACAGGCTGACCCAGCTTGGCGCGCGTGAGCGCGTCATTACGGTTGTCGGAGCACCAGACCGCCTCGGCCTTGGTCCACGACTCGGTGTTCGGGCCGGAGCGCGGATAGAACAGGTACCGCACCCGGATTCCGAGCCGGTTGTAGTCGGCGATCTGGCTGTGAAGCTGGCGGCAATAAGCGCAATCGACGTCCGTGAACACGGTGACGGTGTATTTCGGGTCCTTCGGTCCGAAGATCACCATCTGGCTTTCGGGAATCGAGCCGATCTGCTGGACACGCAAATCGCGCCGATGGTCCTCGGTGAGGTCGTCGTTCTTCGGAATATCGAACATGTCGCCGCTGATGGCGTACTTGCCGTCAGTGGTCACATAGGCGATCTCGCTACCCCGGGTGAGCTCGTAGATGTTCGGGATGGGTGTCGCGCGCAGCTCGTCGGGCTTGGTGCCCGGAATGCGGCTCGAGATTTCGATGCGAGGATCGACCTTCGCGGGAGTGGTGGCAGCGGCCGGCGTCCCGGCGGGCGCCTCTTGAGCAGGCACCGGATGTGCCACGGCCGTCGGGGCCGGGGCCTCCGCCTGTGCCGCAAGGGCCGCCGTGGCATTCGCCAGACTCAACAGCAGTACGGAAATTCTGACGAGCATGGAACCTGTCCGGCGAAACGCAATTTCAAGGTGTCCGTATGGACCCGAGTCTAGCAGAGCAGTTCCGCCCGGACAGCGCGTCAGCGGCGGGCGACGGATCAACCCCGTGGGTGGTGCGCCGAATGCAGCTCTTTGAGGCGCTCGCGAGCCACATGCGTGTAGATCTGCGTGGTCGAGAGGTCGCTGTGACCGAGGAGCATTTGCACGACTCGCAAATCCGCGCCGTGGTTGAGCAGGTGGGTTGCGAACGCATGCCGCAGAGTGTGCGGCGAGAGTTCCTTCGCGATGCCGGCTTTGCGTGCGTAGCGTTTTATGATGTGCCAGAAGGCCTGGCGCGTCATGCGATCGCCACGCCGCGTCGGGAACAGGTAGTCCGTCTGGCGCTCGAGGAGGATCTCGCTCCGCGAGCCCTGTGCAAAGTCTTTGAGCCAGCGCATGGCTTCCTCGCCCAGCGGAATGAGCCGCTCGCGATTGCCCTTGCCGAGGATGCGAATCACGCCCTGGGTCGTGTTGACCTGTCCATGGCGCAGGTTCACCAGCTCGGAGACGCGCAAACCCGTCGCGTAGAGGACTTCCAGCATGGTGCGGTCACGATTGCCGAGCGGATCGCTCACAAGCGGCGCGCCGAGCAGGGATTCAACTTCTTCCTCCGACAGCGACTTCGGCAGCGAGCGCCCGATCTTGGGCATCGCAATCTGCGCGGTAGGATCCTCACGGATTACACCTTCACGCATGAGATATCGGAAAAAGCGCCTGAAGCTCGAAAGCTGCCGCGCCGTCGAGCGCGGACGCGCGCCCGCGGTAACGCGGTAGGCGATAAAATCCTGGAGATCCGCACGCGTGGTGCGCATCATGGGGGTTTGCCGCTCGCTCAGCCAACGCGAGAGCGCAGTCAGATCGGCCCTATAGGCCGCGAGCGTGTTGGTTGAGAGCCCGCGCTCCATCCACACAGCATCGAGAAAGCGTGATACTGCCGGGTCGGCAGCATCGGCGTTGGGCGTCATGGCAATTGCGGCAGCCTGGTTGGACAAAGCCCGTCTCACTGGAAGCCCGTGCGCACCGACCGGTGCGCTCGACTGTAACGAGCCTCAAAGTCCCATAAACTTGCTGCCGCAGTATGGTGAGCACGGCCAAGATACCGACGTGATTGTCTTCACATCTACGTCCTGGCATTAACATAAAGAGAACCAGTTCACATGCTTCGGGACCGCCGTTCGTCGATACAAGTGGAATGACAGCTCATCATCCGGAAAATTCACCACCTAAAGGGGGCTCAGCCGTTCTGGCCCCGTTCAGATTCCTCTATGGGATCTACGCGATTGTGCTGTTCCTGCTGCTGGGCTTAAGCACCCTCATCCTGGTTCTAGTGATTCCCGGCACGCGGCGGCGGCGCACGGTCGCCCGCGCCATGTCGCGCGCGTTCTTCCTGCTGGCGGGCATGCGGCTCACCGTGAAAGGAGCTGACCATCTGCCTGAGGGCCAATGTGTAGTCGTGTCAAACCACGCGAGCTACCTTGACGGCGTGGTGTTCACGGCTGCGCTTCCTGCGCAATTTTCCTTCGTCATCAAGCGGGAGATGAACGGCGTGCCGCTTGCGGGACTGCTGCTACGCCGACTCGGCTCGCATTTCGTAGAGCGATTCAATCGAAATCGAGGCGCGGCAGACGCCCGACGGGTGCTCCGCGACGCCATCAACGGCAATTCGCTCGCCTTCTTCCCGGAAGGCACGTTCACAACCATTCCCGGGCTGCTGAAGTTTCATACAGGGGCGTTCACCACCGCGATCCGGGCGGGATGCCCCATCGTGCCGGCGACCGTAAGGGGCACGCGGGTCGCGCTATCGCCGACCGGCGGCCTTCCCCGTCCGGGGCGTATCGAAGTTCGGATTCTTTCGCCGATCGCCCCACAGGCGGCGGGCGCCGATGACGCCGCGATGGAGCTTCGCGACCGGGCGCGGGCGGCGATCCTCAGTGAGCTCGGTGAGCCCGACCTCACATGTTCCGGCGATACTGCCCCCCCACCTCATACAGGGCATGCGAGATCTGTCCCAGCGAACAGACTTTGACGCACTCCATGAGCTCGCCGAACACGTTGCCGCCGCTCGCGGCGGCCAGCTGAAGCTTGCGGAGCGCGGCGGGTGAGGCGCCGGCATTGCGCGCCTGAAAGGCGCGAACCGCAGCCACCTGGTCCTGCTTCTCCTGCTCGGTGGAGCGGATGAGCTGCGCACCTTTGTGCTCTTCACTCGCATCCGACTTCGAGAGGAAGGTATTGATGCCGACAATCGGCAGGCTGCCGTCGTGCTTGCGGGTCTCGTAGTAGAGCGACTCTTCCTGGATTTTGCCGCGCTGGTACATGGTCTCCATCGCGCCCAAAACACCACCCCGCTCGGAAATGGACTCGAACTCCCTGTACACCGCCTCTTCGACCAGATCGGTCAGATACTCGATGGCGAACGAGCCCTGCCACGGATTCTGATTCTTGTTCAACCCTAATTCACGGTTGATGATGAGTTGGATGGCGACGGCGCGCCGCACGCTTTCCTCGGTGGGAGTCGTGAGCGCCTCATCGTAGGCGTTCGTATGCAGGCTGTTGCAGTTGTCGAACAGAGCGTAGAGCGCCTGCAGGGTGGTGCGAATGTCGTTGAATGAGATTTCGCGCGCATGCAGGCTGCGGCCCGAAGTCTGGATGTGATATTTCAACATCTGGCTGCGCGGTCCGGCGCGATACAGATCGCGCATGGCCCGGGCCCAGATGCGCCGTGCGACACGGCCGATCACCGCGTATTCCGGGTCCATGCCGTTCGAGAAGAAGAACGACAGGTTCGGCGCGAAATCGTCGATCTTCATACCCCGCGCGAGGTAATACTCGACGATCGTAAAGCCATTGGAGAGCGTGAACGCGAGTTGTGAGATCGGGTTCGCGCCGGCTTCGGCGATGTGGTAGCCGGAGATGGAAACGGAATAGAAATTCCGTACCTTCCGCTCGATGAAGTACTGCTGCACGTCGCCCATCATGCGCAGCGCGAATTCGGTGGAGAAGATGCAGGTGTTCTGCGCCTGGTCCTCTTTCAGGATGTCCGCCTGTACCGTGCCACGCACGGCCTGCAGCGCCTCGGTCTTGATGCGCGCATAGATCTCGGGCTCGAGGATCTCGTCGGCGGTTACGCCCAGGAGCGCGAGCCCGGTGCCGTCATGTCCCTTGGGCAACTCGCCCTTATAGGTTGGCTTCGGGCAACCCCGCCCGGCCGCGCTCCGATGCAGCGCTTCGATCTTCCGCTCGGCTTCGCTCCAACGTCCCTCGGCCTTCAGGTAGCGTTCGGCCCTCTGATCGATGGCGGTGTTCATGAACATCGCCAGCAACATGGGCGCTGGACCGTTGATGGTCATGGACACCGATGTCGACGGCAGACACAGATCGAAGCCCGAATAGAGCTTTTTCATGTCGTCGAGCGTGGCGATCGACACTCCCGAGTTGCCCGTGCGGCCGTAAATGTCAGGCCGCGTATCCGGATCCTCTCCGTAGAGAGTGGTCGAGTCGAATGCAGTCGACAAGCGTGCCGCGCCGTGATCGCCAGCGACGTAATGGAAGCGGCGGTTCGTCCGTTCCGGCGCGCCCTCCCCGGCAAACATGCGGGTTGGGTCTTCCTCCTCACGCCGGTAAGGGTAAACCCCACCGGTGTAGGGATACGCTCCAGGCAGATTCTCCGTCAGAATGAAGTGAAGAATCTCGCCCCAGTCACGAAACTTCGGCACGGCGAGCTTCGGCACCCGTTGGTGTGCGAGACTCTCGGTGTAATTCTCTCCGGTCACCACCCGGTCGCGAACCTTGTAGGAGTAGGTTTCATCCGTGGCGGAGCGTACGCGTGCCGGCCACGCCTTCAGCTCACCGACGGCTTCGGCACCCACCACGTCGAGCGCCTTGTTATAAGCAGCTCGCAGCTCACGCTTCGTACCATCCGCGGTCGCGTCCATCAGAGCGGTTTCGGAGAATCTTTCGAGCTCGCCGGGAAGCTGCGCATCGTGCAACGTCTTCAATGCTTCGAACATGCCAAACGCGCGGCGTGCAGCCTCGACCTGCTCTTCGATCCGAGCGCGCAGGCCACGTCCATGTTGCGCAATGTCGGCGAGATAACGCGTACGGGTGCCCGGGATGAGGGGCTCACGCTTCGTCAACTCCGTAGGGCCTACGTCCGACACCGCCCAGGAAGTCGTCCCGATCCCTTTCTCGGACAACCGCTTGCAAATCGCCGCGAACAATCGATTCACGCCGGGGTCGTTGAAACGACTCGCAATCGTCGGAAACACCGGAATCTCGGCGTCCGCGAGCTTCGCGCCATCCGGGTGATTGCGCCGCCATTGTTTGCGCACATCACGCAAACTGTCCTCGGCGCCGCGCTTCTCGCTCTTGTTGAGAACGATGAGATCGGCGTAGTCGAGCATGTCGATCTTTTCGAGTTGGCTCGCCGCGCCATACTCGCTCGTCATCACATACAACGACAGGTCGACGAAATCGACGATCTCCGTGTCAGACTGACCGATGCCGGCGGTCTCGACAATAATGAGATCGAATCCGGCGGCCTCATACAACCCGATCACATCCTTCAGCACGGCGGAGGTGGCGAGATTCTGCCGCCGGGTCGCCAGCGAGCGCATGAAAATCGACTCGGCGGCGAGGCTGTTCATGCGGATACGGTCGCCCAGGAGTGCACCGCCGCTGCGCCTCCGGGTCGGATCCATGGCCACGACGGCGATCTGCAGGTCGGGGAAAGAGCGCACCAGGCGTGCGAGCAGCTCATCGGTGAGACTGGATTTTCCCGCTCCACCGGTGCCGGTAATGCCGATGACGGGGGCCTTGTGCCGGGCCCGCGCCAGAACGCGGCGGATCTGTTCCCCGGTGGCCGTGGACTCCTCCGCCCCCTCGAGCACCGAGATCGCCCGGGCGATGGGGCCGTGATCGCGCGCATTCAGGGGCCGGAACTCGTACTTCGGTTTCGGTGCGGCGGCCAGGCGGGTGAAGACGTCGTCGATCATGCCGTTCAGGCCCATCCGGCGGCCGTCCTCCGGGGTGTAGATCTTCTCCACCCCATGGCGTTCCAGGGCTTGGATCTCCTCCGGAGAAATGGTGCCCCCACCTCCGACCACCACCCGGACATGCTCATAGCCGCGTTCGCGCAGCATATCCACCATGTAGGCGAAGTACTCGTTATGCCCGCCCTGGTAGGAGCTTACGGCGATCGCGTCCGCATCCTCCTGGATGGCGGCTCGCACAATATCCGCGACGCTCCGGTTGTGGCCGAGATGGACCACTTCCGCGCCATGCGCCTGGAGGAGGCGCCGGATCATGTTGATGGCGGCATCGTGCCCGTCGAACAGGGAGGCGGCGGAAACGAAGCGCAGCGGTGGCTTGGCGGGAAGCTGCTCGAGGGCGGCGCTGCTCTGGAGGCCGGCGTTCATGGGCTCTCGCTTGGGGTGCGGCGGACCCCTTGAAGGGGGATCCTTTACGCACCAGTAAGATGGCTACTCCCGAGTATGGTGGATGCGGGCTTTGGCGGTCAATCCAAGGTCTGGTCTGGCCGGGCCGCCGAGCCGCAGCATTCCGTCACGCGGCGGGCGCCGCAGCCGCTATAATTGCAGCGCAGAGAGCGTCGAGTCACAAGCGCCGAGCATAGCCGATGGCAAACCGCCGAGCATCCCCACCCGCCGCCAAACACAGCACACCGCCGGCCTCGCCCTGGCGGGCGAGCCGTGAGCGGGTCCGCGAGCGCGAAGTGAAGCGCGAGGCGGTGATCCGGGCCGCCGCCCACGCGTTCAACCGCAAGGGCTATCACAACACCTCGCTCGATGACATCGCCGCCGCGCTCGACGTCACCAAGCCGACCGTCTACTACTACGTCACGAACAAGGAGCAACTCCTGTTTGAGTGTTTCGTCGCGGGCGTGGAGCAGATCCGCGCCGCCTTCCGCGAAGTGAAACAGCTGAAGCTGACCGGGCGCGAGCGACTGAACGGCGTGCTGCGCCACTATGGAGAGGCCGTCGCGTCCGAGTTCGGCTGGTGCATGGTTCGCGCCGAGGAGCAGGACCTGTCTCCGGCGATGAGCGGTCACATCAAGGCGCTCAAGTCGGAGATCGATCAGGGCATCCGCCGTCTCATCCGCGAGGGCGTGCAGGACGGCTCGATTCACCCCTGCGATCCGAAGATGACCGCCTTCGCGCTGGCCGGCGCTCTCAACTGGATCGCGCACTGGTATCGCGAAAATCAGTCGATGACGGGGGCCGAGATCGCAGATGCCTTCGTCACCATATTCGAAAACGGGCTGCGTCCGCGTGCCGCTACAGCAAGCGCCGCGCGCCGCGCCACCCCACGCCGGGCCGTCACGCCACGCCGAGCCGCTACGCGCGCCGGCCGCTGAGCACAACTGCAGAGGTTCATCATGTCAGATGTTGTTATCGTCTCCGCTAAGCGCACTCCCATCGGCGCATTTCAAGGCGCGCTCACACCGTTGACCGCTACACAACTCGGCAGCGCGGCGCTGAAAGGCGCGCTCGAGGCGGCGGGCTTGAAGGGGAGTGATATCCAGGAAGTGATCATGGGATGCGTGCTTTCGGCCGGCCTCGGCCAGGCGCCCGCGCGCCAGGCCGCGTTGGGTGCCGGCGTGCCAATCAGCACGCCCGCCACCACGATCAACAAGATGTGCGGATCCGGCCTCAAGGCCGTCATGATGGCCGCGGACCAGATCAAAGCGGGCGAGGCAGAGATCATTCTAGCCGGCGGCCTGGAGTCCATGTCCAACGCCCCGTACCTGTTGCCGAAGGCGCGTGCCGGCTATCGCATGGGCCACGGCGAAATTCTCGACCACATGATTTACGACGGTCTGCAGAGCCCGTTCGACGGTCGGGCGATGGGCTCCTTCGGAGACTCCACGGCCGCGAAGTACAACTTCACGCGCGCCGCGCAGGACGCCTTCGCTGCCGAATCGGTACGCCGCGCGATGCGGGCCCTCGGAGCCGGTGAATTCGATGACGAAGTGGTGGCGGTGACGGCGAAGACGCGGAAAG
>DATMQL010000108.1:0-7382 GCA_035566815.1 Steroidobacteraceae bacterium
TCTCCGAGGCCGACGCGCTGAAACGGTCGACGAGGACAGCGAGCGGGCCGTCATAAGCGGGCGAGGGCTCCGGATCGTCCAACACTTCGAGCCGGCCGGTCGTGTCCCGAAGCTGCACTACCGGCCCATGGTCGATGAACAGACCGGTCAGAGCCGTGGCTTCCGGGAGGTAACCGCCGCCGTCACCCCGCAGATCGAGCACGAGTCCGTCGATGTTCTCTGTCTTCAGCTCGCGGATGAGCTTGAGGACGTCGCGGGTGGTGCTGCGGAAGTTCTGGTCACCGGCGTTCTGTGCCGCGATGTCCTGGTAGAAGCCCGGCACGGTGATGACGCCAACCTTGAGCGTCTTGCCATTGCGGATGACGTTCTTCACTTCCTTGTGCGCCGCCTGCGCCTCGAGCGTCACTTTGTTCCGGGTGAATTCCAACACCTTTTCCTTGGTGCCCGGCGCGGCGCCGGCGCCGAGAACCTGCAGCCTGACGCTGGTGCCCGCTTTGCCACGGATGAGCTGCACGACATCGTCCAGGCGCCAGCCGATGACATCGGTGAAGCCACCCTCATGTCCCTGCCCGACACCGGTGATGCGGTCGTTGGTGTTGAGTGTGCCCGCGACGGCGGCCGGGCCGCCCTCGATCACGTTCATGATGGTGACGTAGTCGTCGACGAGCTGCAGCGAGGCGCCGATGCCCTCGTAGTTGAGGCTCATCTGGATGCGGTATTCCTCGGAGTTCTTCGGCGAGAAGTAGCTCGAATGAGGGTCGAACGAGCGCGCGTAGGCGTTCATCAGGTTCTCGAACACATCCTCGGGCGTGATCTGGTCGACGCGCTTCAACACGCGCTCGTAGCGCTTCTTCAGAAGATCGACCACTTCAGGCCACTGTTTGCCCGTCAGCATCAGCGACAGCGCATCGTTCTTAACACGCTTGCGCCACAGGTCGTTCATCTCGGCGGCAGTCGTGGGCCAGGGCGTCTTGGCACGGTCGAACTCGAAGGACTCGTTCACGGTCCAGTCGGGTTCGCTCTTCAACAGGGCGATCGCCCCTTCCATACGCTCACGGTTGCGTTGTTGGAAACGATTGAAGATCAGGTACGCCGGCTCGATGTCGCCGGTGCGGATCATGTCGTCGAACTTCAGGCGGTAGGCGGAGAATTCCGTGATGTCGCTGGCCAGAAAATAACTGCGCTGGCCGTCGAGGAAGTCGAGGTAGCGCGTGTACACGAGCTCCGACATCTTGTCGTCAATCGGCGCGCGCGTGTAGTGCGCTTCCTCGAGGATCCGGCCGATCTTGCGCGCGGTGGCCCGCTGCGCATCGGTGGGCGCTATGGCGCCGGGCGGCAGGATCGAGGTGCTCGCCGGGGCTCGGGCGGATCCGACTAGCGCTAGCGCCAGGATCGTTAGAGCTGAGGCGGCAATCCAGCCGGATGACCGGCGTAAAGGTTTTGACATCGTAACGACGCTCGTAAGTTCGGTAGACTTTGGGACAAGGCTAGAACGTGCAGTGCACCTCAGCAAGTACGAAAAGCGCGAATCGCGTCCGGAACCATTATGCGTCCACTGGGTTTTTTACTCGCCATTGTCACGGGCTCCACGCTTGCGCTGTCGATCGGGCTGTTTCTGACCTGGGTGGTGATCCTGTTCCTGCCGGATAATGAGGCCCAGTTTGCTCCGGAACATGGGCCGCTGCTGCGCGCGGTCGCAGTTTTCTCTCTGTTCGCCGCCGTCGCCGCCATCAGCTTCTACGGTGAAATATCGGCACGGATGCGCTCGTGGCGCTTCCTGGCCCATTTGGGGACGGTAGCCATGTTCGGCGTCGCGGTCTGGATGTACTGGCCTAAGTAAGGCCAATTCCAGGCGCGACAAGTGGGGCGGCGTCAGCCCGGCCTCGGCCTCTCCGGCCTGCCAGGCGGGGCCTGACCAGCGAAACACGGTCAGACGGGCCGCGGGTGGGTGATAATCACTGTAATTGGAGTATAGCGCGTCGGGATGGGTTCCCCACCCTGGCGCCAAACGCCGAATGGGCCCCGTTGAGAGGTCCCCACGGCCTTCGTCAAGAATTCCCGACGCAAAAGCGCGAGAGCCCCCGCGCGGCGCCTCGGGCGAACCCCGCTAAGTGCGCTTGGGCTTATGCCGCCACACGTCCTTCCGCCGGGTGTCCAGTGCGTGCGCGGTCGTATCGTAGGGGTTGTATCCGCGTTCCTTGTGGGGGTGGTCGTCCACCAGCTCCAGCGTGGTGTGACGCCCCGTCGACTCGATCTTGCGTAAATCCGCGCCGTCAGCCGGCCATCCTGGGAAAAACTTCCCGGGCTGCTTCATATCCGCGATCCCCGTTTTTATTCTTGGACTCGACAGTGAGAATCATGTCACTGGGATCGTCGGGGAAATGAGATGCGCTTCACACTCCGCGCGCGATTTCAGGACGAAGGTCGGGTCGTCTCCGGCGTGTAACGGATGACGCCCCAGAAGAGGCGGATGAACCAGATCAGAAAATACGGTCCGAGTCCCACACACCAGAATATGACAGAGCCGTGGGTGAGGCCCTCGAAAAAGTCGCCGAGCAGTCTCATGGCGCCACCGGCCGGCTCCAGTCCGTGGGTGTAAGGGCCGAGAATGCGGTTGCCGACCATCCAGATGGCCAGCGGAACCAGGACAAATCCAAAAGCCAGGGCAATGCCCAGCACTAGCAGCTCGCGACGCACGATTGCGCCGGATTTGCCTTGGGTCGTCGGGGTTTCCTGGTCTTGCGTTGCCGCGGGGTCCGGTCCCCCCGGTAATTGAGTCGTCGCCATCTGCTTTCAGCCAATCGAAATCTTGCCCGACGCGGACGGGCATAATAGCGCCCTCATGCAAAAAATCAGAGCAGCAGTCATTGGTGTCGGCTATCTCGGCCGATTTCATGCACAGAAATACGCGCAGGCGGCCGAGTGCGAGCTCGTTGCCGTCTCTGACGCACGACAGGAGGCGCGCGAGAAGGTCGCCTCAGAAGTTGGCACGCGGGGCGTGGCGGACTACCGCGAGCTTCTCGGTAAGGTCGATGCGGTGAGCGTCGTGACGCCCACGCCGGCGCACTTTTCGATCGCGCGCGACTTTATCGCTGCCGGGGCGCATGTACTGGTCGAAAAACCCATCACCGAGACGGTGGCCGAGGCGCGCGAGTTGATCGATTTCGCCGCGCGCCACAAGAAGGTCCTCCAGGTCGGGCATCTGGAGCGGTTCAATGCCGCGATCCTGGCTGCTGAGCCCCATATTCACTCGCCCAATTTCGTGGAGTGCCACCGGATGGCGCCGTACAGGGAACGAGGCACCGACGTCAACGTGGTGCTCGATCTCATGATTCATGACATCGATATCGTGCAAAACATCGTGGGGGCGCCGATCACGAGCATCGATGCCATTGGCACGCCGGTGTTCTCGGAAGAGATTGATATTGCCAACGCTCGCATCCACTTTGCGAACGGTTGCGTCGCGAACACCACCGCGTCGCGTGTGAGTATGAAGACCGAGCGCAAGATGCGTATTTTCGAGGATGACGCGTACCTGTCTCTGGATCTGCAGCAGAAGATCCTCACGGTGATCCGCAAGCGTGCGGCTTCCGAGCCGCCGGGGCCGTTGCCCGTGACGATCGAGGAGCAGAACCTCGATCAAGGGGATGCGCTCAAGGCCGAGATCGCTTCGTTCCTGGAGTGCATTCGTACCGGTCGTCCGCCAGTGGTGTCGGGAGAGGCGGGACTGATGGCGTTGGAGACCGCGACGCGGATCACTGAACAGGTGGAGAGGTCGCTGGCTACGCGAAAGGCACATGCTGGCCGGAGCGCTTAACCAAGGGCGTTTAGCCCGAGGCGTGTGGCGGGTGGCGCTGAGCCGCGGTGCGTTGTCGGAGTGCTGAGCCAAGGCAAATTGTTGGAGCGGGGTTAGGGTGCCAAACGATCAACTTCTAGCGGACTTGCGTGCGCTCGTCGGAGACTCGGGAGTCGTGACCGGTGAGCCGCTGCGTGCGCGCACGTACGACGAGTCCGCGGGCGAGGTTCGGGCGCAGTTGTTGGTTCGCCCGCGGGACACCGCGCAAGTGTCGGCTGTTCTGAGATTGTGCCATTCACGTGGTCAGGCGGTCGTCACTCACGGGGGGCTGACGGGGCTGGTTTACGGCTGCGCGGCCCGACCTGAAGATCTGATTGTCTCGCTCGAGGCGATGAATCGGATTGAGAATGTGGATGTGGCCGGGCGCACGATGCGGGTCGAGGCTGGAGTGACTCTGCAGCGCGCGCAGGAGGAAGCTGAGCGCTTCGATCTCATGTTTCCCCTCGATCTCGGTGGTCGCGGCAGCGCCACTATCGGAGGCAACATTTCCACCAACGCAGGCGGAATGCGTGTGGTCCGCTACGGAATGATGCGGAGCCTGGTGCTCGGTGTGGAGGCGGTGTTGGCCGACGGGACCGTGCTCGGCTCACTCAATCGCATGTTGAAGAACAACGCCGGCTACGACCTGAAACAGTTGTTTATCGGCTCGGAGGGAACCCTGGGCATCGTGACTCGCGCGGATCTGCGCCTGGTTCCGCAGCCCCGCAGTCATGGCACGGCCTTGGTTGCCTGTGCGGATTTCAGCGGCGTGGTCGGACTTCTTGCAACACTGGATGCGCGGTTGGGAGGCCAGCTCAGCGCGTTCGAAGTCATGTGGCCCGAATTCTACGAGGTCACGACCTCCGCGCCGGCGGTCAACGTAGCCGTACTGCCATATGGCCTGGGTATATATGTTCTGATCGAGGCGCTGGGCGCCGATCCGCAATCCGACACCGAGCGTCTCGAGCAGGCGCTCGCCGAGGCGATGGAGCAGGGTCTGGTTGTCGATGCCGTGATTGCGAAGTCTGATCTCGAGCGGCGCTCGATGTGGGCCCCCCGTGAGGATGTATTTCAGACGCGGCGCTTCGGACCGACCCACAATTTCGATGTGAGTCTGGCGATCGCCGATATGCCGGGTTATCTCGAGACTTTGCGGCGCGGGTTGGCGGAACGCGTGCCGGGAGCACGGCTGATCGTGTTTGGTCATGTTGCCGATGGCAATCTGCACCTCGTCGTGGCGGCGGGCGAGGCGCACGAGGCGACCTTCGAGGTCGTGGAGCGTTGCGTTTACGAGCCCCTGCGCTCGATTTCAGGCTCGATCTCCGCCGAGCACGGCATCGGGCTCGAGCGTAAGGCTTACCTGGAGATCTCGCGCTCGGCGGCGGAGATCGCGACAATGCGTACGCTGAAAGCCGCGCTGGACCCGCGCGGGATTCTCAACCCGGGGAAGGTTTTCGATGTCCAATCAGCCTGAGCACTTGCGACGCAGTCAGCGTCCGGTTCATGTCGCCGCCCTGCAGATGAGTTGCGGCTGGAATGCCGACGACAACATCGCCAGGGCGGAGCAGCTCGTGCGGGAAGCTGCCTCGCGTGGGGCGCAGATCATTCTGTTGCCCGAGTTGTTCGAGGCACCCTACTTCTGTATCGAACAGGATGTGCGGCATCTGCGGCTCGCGCGCAGCGTCACGGAGAATCGTGCCGTCCGTCACTTCAGTGCGATTGCACGCGAGTTGGGTGTCGTGCTGCCGATAAGCTTCTTCGAGCACGCGGGGCAGGCGTATTTCAACTCGATCGCCATCATTGACGCGGACGGGACGAATCTCGGGATCTATCGTAAGTCACACATTCCCAACGGGCCGGGGTACCAGGAGAAGACTTACTTCAGCCCCGGCGATACGGGATTCAAAGTCTGGAATACGCGGTTCGCGCGCATTGGTGTCGGAATCTGCTGGGACCAGTGGTTCCCGGAGACCTCGCGGGCGATGGCTCTGCTGGGTGCGGAGATTCTCTTCTATCCCACGGCGATCGGTAGCGAGCCGCCACCGGCACTGCCCATCAACTCGCGTGACCATTGGCAGCGCACTCAACAGGGGCAGGCCGCGGCGAACCTGATGCCGCTGGTCGCGTCAAACCGGTATGGGCTCGAGCGGTCGCTGCAGGACCCGGAGGGGTTGTACATCCGGTTCTATGGGTCATCGTTCATCGCGGATGCGACCGGAGCGAAGGTCGCGGAGGCGGAAGAGCAGGGGGATGCGGTGTTGACCGCGACCTTCGACCTGGACCAGGTGGCGCAGCTGCGCGACAACTGGTTTGTGTTTCGGGATCGGCGGCCGGAATTATATGGGCCGATTGTTTCGTTGGATGGGGTGACGAAGAGGTAGGGGCGGGGGGCAGCGCGAGCCAGGCTCCTGCAGCTCAGCTCTTCGCGATCCACTCTTGCGCTTCTATCAACTCTTTCACGAAGCGCGCGTACTCCTCGCGGCGTTTGACGTCGTCGGGTATGCGCAACAAGAACGAGGGGTGGATCGTCACCCACAAATGAGTTGTTGGCGACAGGCGAGTTGGGGCGCCTCGCATCTGCGATACGGTCACCGGGTGGCCCAACACCGCGCGCGCCGAGGTCCCACCGAGCGCCATCACGAGCTTGGGCGCAACCAGCCTCAGCTCTTCCGCCAACCACCAGCCACAGGCTTCGATCTCGCTTGCGGCGGGTTTGATGTGCAGGCGGCGCTTGCCCCGCGGCTCGAATTTGAAATGCTTCACCGCGTTGCTGATGTAGACGGTCTGCCGGCTCAGCCCCGCATCTTGCAGTGCGCGATCGAGCACCGCGCCGGCGGGACCGACGAAGGGATGGCCCTGCAAATCTTCGGAGTCCCCAGGGGCTTCACCAATCAGCATGAGTTTCGATGGCGAGAGCCCCTCGCCAGGCACGCCCTGTGTCGCCGACTTCCACAAGCCACAGCGTTTACATTCGTTTATCGCATCACGCAGCTCGCTGATGGACTTCAGCGTACGCGCGCCCGTCAGCGCATTCTCCTCGTCACTCGTTCGTGTGCGCCGACCTTGCGGCTCGGTATCTTCTGACTTCATCGTAGGATGGCTAATGAGCAACGCGCCTCGGAGTTCCCGCGCGTGTGGAAATAGCGACTGAAAAAATGCGTGAAATCGTCTCACGCAACATGCGCCGCGCGAGTCACGACACACTATAAACATTACATATGTCGCCGCAATGTATGAGCTGCGCGCAGCGCGATGGGTCGCTCAACGGCGCGGTGAAGCTTGCGCTTGCAGAAGACGGTGTTGGTAATCAGGCGCTCCCGGTCAATCGACCGGGAGCTTTGAGATGGTGGAGGCGGGGGGAATCGAACCCCCGTCCGCAAGCGCTAGACATCAAGATCTACGTACATATCCAGTCTTTGTTTCTCGTGCCCCGCTACCCGACTGACAGGGAAAACAGGACACCAGCCACAGTAACTCTTAACTCTCCGGCCTGTCGCACGCCGTAGAGCGATCCTATGAACGCGTCCCCTGATTCAGTTGCATAGGC
>DATMQL010000109.1:0-12430 GCA_035566815.1 Steroidobacteraceae bacterium
GCGTTTTATCGAGGACAACTGGCAACTGGGCCGGATCGGCGGCGACTCTTCGGATGTGAAAGCCGGCACCCTGAACGGCATGTTCGACTTCGACGACGAGCATCGTGCGCCGCGTGTGATTCTCGATCCCGCGACGGGCGCGGTGCTGTCCTCGCGCTGGTAATTACGGGCGATTGCGGGCGCCGGGCTCCTGGGTCCGGCGCCCGCACCAGGAGCCTGGCTGCGCTTCAGCGATCCTCGAATCGGAACACAACTTTGAGTGTGAGCCATTGCTCGAAAGGCACGCCGTTACGGGTCGCCGGCCGCAGGTGCCAGTGTTGTTTCGCTTCGCTCACGGCGGCCTGGTCGAGCCGGTCGTAGCCGCTCGAGTGTGACACCTTCGCGTCTCTGACGTGCCCATCCGCTCCGACGAGAATGTCGAGGGCGACGGCGCCTGCCTCACCGAGGCGTCGGGACGACATGGGGTAGGGCGGTTGAGTCAGAGGATGGCTCCGATCCACCGCTGCCGCGGTGATCACCGGCTGCGGGTCGGCCGAGCCAACCCAGTTCTGCGGCTCCACGCGCGGTGGTGGCGAGTTGTCGAAGATTACGGCAGGTGCGGTTTGGTTCTCCTCCACCACCACACGCGGCGGCTCCGTTATCGTGAATTTGATTTCATGCGGCTGGTATTGCGGCGGCAGCGGAGCCTCCGGGGGTGGAATCTGCTTGTAGGTGACGTCGGCGATGATGTCGGTAGGGCCAGGGGATGGCGCGTTGTGGATCTGTAGCCCATTCAGGAGCGCCCAGAGCACCGCGAGATGCAATCCGCCCACGAGGAGCAAGGGCGTAGGAACACGGCGGAGCACAGCGAGCGAGTTCGGCGATGGCATGCAAACCTCCCTTGGGAAACGGCGAGTAGGTGATGGCCTGCCTATCTCAACGCAGGCGGACGTGGCATTGGGTTATGCCCCCCTGCCGTCACTTCGATGAGTTGTTATGGCGGCGTACCGCGCGGCGGTGCTCCGATGAGTACCAGGTCTCGTTTTCGCGACGCTCGAGAAGGGGGTAGGTCGTTGGGCTATCTAGTGGATGTGCGCCCACGTTAAACTTCGTCGCGTTAGGGATACGATTCGGCAGATGAGTTATGGCAAGAGTCTGGAGGGCCTGGTTGGCCTTGTTGTTGGCGCTGAGTGCGCCACTGGCCGCCAAGGACGCTACTCCTTTGACGCTCGCCAGGGGTGCGCGCATCGGCGTCATCAGCCTCCTGGATCCTGAGGTCACTCACTTTCACGCGGCGAAGTCGATCAAGGACACCGCACTCCACACCGAGCCGGTCGGCTGGACGGTGTCCAACATGCTCACGGACGCCCTCAAAGACCGCGCGGCCCAGATGGGCCTCGTCTTAGTGCCGCTGGGGGTCACCGACGAGCTCGATCGCAATCGCGAGAGTTGCTTTTTGAATGGCAACTTCAGCCGCAGTCTGCCCAAGGAGTGCGTGCTGCCGCTCAAGCACCTGGAAGACGCCGAACACGTCGATGCCGTCATCGCACTCGCTCCCGGTCTGAACAACGGGGCGCATGCCGGCTCCACCCGGCGCAAGGAGTTGCCCGAATACGTGCGCGGCTGGGGCTTTATCACGGGCGACCAGGGTTCGCCGGATGGCAAGCCGACGCTATTCAGCATGACCGAGCTGCTGTTGATAGCTCCGTCTCCGGAGGGTCCGGTGCTGCGCGCACGCGAGTGGGGCGGCAATTACGCGCTCGAATGGACCAACTTCGTCGCGCCCGCGAACATCAAAGAGATTCCCACGCAGGACTACAACCAGCTCCAGCCGCTGTTCGCGGGTATTCTGTCGCGCCAGGCGGCAAGGCTGCTCGATCAGATCCAGATGCGGTAGGCCGGCCGCCGGACTTCCACGATGCCCCGATCTCCGTCCACGGTCACCCAGTCGCCGGTCTCGATGAGCTGTAGCGGATCCTGATCGAAGTCCGTGACCGCCGGAACGCGCATGACCACCGCGCCGAGCGCGATCTTCGTGGTCATCTCATTGAACACCAGCGCCTTGGGTGCCGTTCCGGTGAGTCGTGTCAGGTGGAAGGCGGCCGACCATCCCGAGGAGCCCTTCGCACCGGGAAATACCAGGATCTTGTCTTTGAAGGTCTGCCCCCGCAACTCGTGCCGGGTCTCGATCACCGTGCCGGTCATGGGGTTGATACCACCCCAGCCGGAAATAGTGTCGTGGGTGACCAGCGCCTCGCCTGCGGCGTAGCCGCCGACGACTTTACGGCCGTGCAGCGTGATGGTTCCCGGTTGATCCCATTCGGTTGCACTCATGGCCTTCTCCTTCTGCGCAAGCTGCGCTTGCTCACCGTCGACCCGGGGTGCCACTCACGTGTCACCCGTGCGACCCATGGGTCGCACCCCCTTCCAACGCCCCGTGAGCGCGGCGTCGACACAGTCCGCCGTCGAGCCGAACCAGGCCTGGATCCCCATGATCGCCGGCAGGTAGTGAGTTTGTTTGGCGGAATCCAGGGCCGCCACCTTCGTCCCCGGCGGTAGCGCCTGCGCGATGGAGGAACAGGTGTCCGTCAACACTGCGCCGCCGGCCGCGCGAATGACTTTCGTATAACCCAACGCATCCGCCTCGCCCTTGACCGCGCGCGAGGTGAAGATCCAGAGATTGCAGTTGGAGCTGATCCGTTTGCCCTCCAGGAGGCTCGCGATATCCCGGAACTGCTCGAGGGCCGCGTGCGGGCAGCCGAGCATCACGAAATCGACGTTGCTATCGCTCGCCTTGGAGTTGAGCTCATCGTAGGTACGCTGCTGTTCCGCTTTACCGTAGGGGATGACTGCCAGCGGGGGACGCGCACCGAGCGCCTTTTCCAGCGTCGGCGCTTCCGGCGTAATGCCTACGAGGTGATACATCTCGACGCCGCCGGAGGAGGCGGCAGCGGCGCCAAAATGTTTGTGGTGGATGAGTTCCGGGCGTGAGAAGCGGCCCGTCACCACCGGGATGCGATCCTCCACGGCCGCGCCGATAAAATAACCCAGCATCCCCCAGTCCATCAGGCTCGCCACATCCACCTCGACCTTGATGTGATGGGTGGCGAAGCGATTCTGGTCGCGGTGAAAGCCAAAGTCGGGAATCTTCCCGGTCAGCATCGCCGCGCTGGTGCTCTCGCGGCCCTCGGTATTCGTCCGCGCACCCAACACCGAGTTGCAGTAGACGACCGCGGAGGATTCCATCCAGGCGCAGTGTTCGCCCTGCAGCGGAACATTGCCCGCCAGGTAGGGTGTGCAGGTCTTCAGAATCCGGATGCCGCGCGCCGCGGATGCCGCTTCGCTCGTCTCACTCATGCGCAGGGCGTCGATGGTCTTGCCCAAAGTCTGCCAGCCTTCCGCATCGACTCCCCCCTGCAGCGCGCAGGAATTCACCATCATGCGGGGCACCTCGACAACCTCATCGCTGTCGAGATCGAACCGGGAGTAGATGACGTCGTAGGCGTCATCGGCCGTTACTTTGTAGTAGTCGAGCAGAACGGGGTTGTAATAGCCTGGAACGCCCGCCACGTTCGTCGTGTCAACAAATCTTGCCGCGCCGAGCGCCTCACCGTAACGGATCAGCAGATCCATGGCTTTCTGCTTCGCCTTGCCTTGGCTGCCGTCGAGCATGGCTCGTTCGGCGTCGGTGAGCTGCATCGCCACCTCAGTCTCTCCGATCCAGATTGTCGTGAAGACCCTGCTGGAACTTCGCAAGGTCGATATCGTGCACCGAACCGTTGCCGGCGAGGTCGAGCGCATGCGCGGCCGCCATCCCCATCGCCATGCAGGGGCCCATCACCCGGATCGCGGACAGCGCGTGCGAATCGCCATCCACACACCGGCCGGCGACGACGATGTTGTCCGCATCTGACGGAACCATGCAGCTCAGGGGGATGTAGTAGACGTGATCGTTAGGGAACTGCTCCCAGTGAACCAGCTCCTTCGTGTCGTGCAGCTCAACCCACCACGCGCAGCGGGCGGCGGCATCCGCCGGACGCGCACCCTTGCGAATGTCGTCGACCGTGAGTTGGCGGGAGCCCACGATCCAACGCGTCTGCCGCAGGCCCGGGTTACCGTAGACGCGCACACGGGCGTTGTAAAAGATGTTCGGATATTCGGCCCGCAGGAAACTGATGATGGCATCCGCCTGTTTGCGGCCCTCGAACACCATTGTCGCCGTGGCGAGCGGATTCACGGGTGTCTCGAAGTGGTTGATGTTGGCCAACATGAAGTTTTTGCCGGGGAAGTGCATGAGCCAGCCGTCGTGGCGCACCAACCCGTAGGGGGCGCCGTGCGTCGCGAGGCGTTTGCGGACTTCCTCCATGTTGAGATGCTTGACGGCCTCGAGGTCGTACCCCTCGATGAGGAAGTTGAGAGACCCGTACACCGGTGCCTCGGGCTCACGCACCGGCAACCCCGCTTCGTAGGAAAGCGTGGCATCGCCAGAGGAGTCGACGAAACCCTTGGCCTTGACCCGGAGTGCTCCAAACCGCGTGGCCAGGTCGATGTGCTGCACGCGCCGGTTTTCGAATGCGACATCGGTGAGCACGGCTCCCACGACCGCCTGTACACCCGCTTCCTGGATCTTGCGCTCCATCCAACGCCCGAGGCGTACTTCGTCGTATTGGAAGGTGACGGTCGAGCGATGCATGCGCAACAGCGAGCCTTCGGCGGTCATGTCCTCGATGAGGTCGTCGGCGATGCCGTGTGTGATCTGGTAAGCCTCGGGCCCGTGGGTGTACAGCCCGATGAGTGTTCCGATGATCGAGCCGATCGCCTGCCCGCCGAGTGCCGGGGCGCCGTCGACGATAACGACCTTACGCCCGAGCTTCGCCGCCTCGAGCGCCGCGGAAACCCCGGAGATGCCCGCGCCGAGCACGCAGATGTCAGCCTCGATCGTAGCGAGGGTGGGTTGGCCGACGCGACGGATCGTCCGTGTCGGAATCAATTCAGATGCCATTCGTTCGCCTCGCTACTTCTTGATCAGTCTCTATTTCTTGATCAGGACGGCCCCGGTCGACATGGGCTGCACACAGCGCTGGTAGATGGAGAGGTAACCCCTGGACTCCGGCAGGACCGCGGGGCCGCGACGCCGGCGTCTCTCGAGGAGCTCCTCGGCCGGCACTTCCAGGTCGAGAATATGCCGGTCGACGTCGATGCTGATGCGATCGCCGCTTTCGACCAGGGACAGTGGGCCGCCGACCGCCGCCTCGGGCGAAACCTCGGCCACCGTGAGCCCTTTATTACACAAGCCGGACAATTGTCCGTCGCTGACGAAGGCCACCTCGTTCTGCAGGCCCGCGGCATCGAGTGCGAATACTACCGCGGACGCGGGTCCCGCCATGCCGGGTCCACCTTTCGGGCCCATCCCGCGGACAACGAGAACGTGACCGCTCTTGACATCGCCCCGTGCGATAGCGGCCATAGCATCCGGACCGTTGTCGAACACTATGGCGGGTCCACTGAAGCGCGACTGCCTGCCGGGGCCGCGCAGCCCGAGTTTCACGATGGCACTCTCTGGCGCCAACGAGCCCTTTAGAACGGTGATGGGCTGCTTGTCCGAGTACGCTCGGTCCAGTGGCCTGATGACCTCCGCGTCGTGAACCACGGCATCGGCGATATTCACGCCAAGGCTACGTCCGGTGACCGTGAGCGCGTTCAGGTCCAGGAGCGGCGCGAGCTGTTTCAATAAAGCGCGCGCGCCGCCGGCCGCCTCGAACGCTTCGATCGTATCGTCGCCGTTCGGGCGCACGGCGCTCAATACTGGAACTTTCGCGCCAAGTTCATTGAAGAGGGCGAAGATGTCGGTGTCGACGCCGGCTTCCACCGCGGTGGCCTGCAGATGCTTGATGCAGTTTATCGAGCCGCTCACGCTCAATACCGCCGCGACGGCGTTATGAAATGCTCCGCGAGTCAGAATATCGCGCGGCTTCAGATCCTCGAGCACCATCTCGACGATGCGCCGACCCGAGCGGCGCGCATTCTCGATCATGTTCGGGCTGTTGGCGAGAACGGGGGCGCTACCGGGTAGTGACATGCCGAGCGCCTCGCAGACGACGTGCATCGAGTTGGCAGTGGCCATCCCCGAGCACACTCCGGGGCCGCGGATGGCGTTGTTGCTCATCTCCCTCAGCGTGTCCTTCGAGAGGCGGCCATATGAGGCCTGCACCGAACCGAGAAAGACGTCCTCGATATCCACGTGTTTGCCGTTGTATTGGCCACTCGGCTGGTAGCCGCCGATTACAATGATGGTAGGAATGTTGAAACGTCCCGCGGCCATCAGGTGTGCCGGGGGTGTCTTGTCGCAGGAGGAGAGGCAGATCATGCCGTCCAGCTGCGCGCCTTCGACCGCGATTTCCATGTCATTCACGATGAGATCGCGCGAGGCGAGGATGTAGCCCCCGGAGGAGCCCGCCCCGATGATGAAGTCACTCGGCGCGGCCGTTCGGATCTCGAACGGCAGTCCGCCGGCGGCGCGCACTTCTTCCTTGACGATCTTCGCGATGCCGTCGAGGTGGCTGAAGCAGATGGCGAGCTCGGATGAGCTGTTCACCACCGCGATCTTCGGTTTCAGCAGGTCTTCGTCGGAGAGCCCGAGCGCTTTCCATTGCGCGCGCCGGGTGCTTTCCCGCGGCGAGCCGGGCTCGAAGTTGCTGCGCAAGGACCTCTTCATCGTCGTTCTCCGGTGCGAGCCTACGCGGCCCGCCTCCATTGGGCGTAATGGTAGTCGCACCATCACGGGGCGAGAACAGGCTCGCGAGAGCGACCAGTCTTCTTGTTTTGAGAAAGGCGGGACTGCGGTGACCTAAACCTGCCAGGGCGGCGCCGACTGGGTCCGCGCCTTCAGGAACGCCACCAACTCGCGCACCGCGGGCCGATCCATCTTGATTCGCGGCACCAGCGCTTTCAGCCAATAGGTCGCGAGTGGAAACGCATCGAGTACCGGCACGAGCCGGCCGCCCTTCAAATCCTCATCAACCAGGTAACGCGGCAGAATCGCAACTCCGAGGCCGCGCCGCACGCCTTCCAATATCACGCGTCCGTCATTCGCATGAAAGCGCGACCGTACCTCGACACTCACCGCGCCACGCGGGGTTTCGAAGGGCCACGTTGTCCCGAACAACACGGTCGTCAGGCAGTCATGATCGATGAGATCGCCCGGATGCCGGGGCTCAGGCTTCGTGCGCAAATAAGCCGGAGCGCAGCACAGTGTCTGCGGGTAGGTGCACAGGGGAATATCGACCACGTTAGGGTAGGAGGCCGCGCGCGCGCCAACCACCAGATCGAAGTTCTCCTCCAGTGGATTGACCGACCGATCCATCAACACGACTTCCAGGGTCACGCGCGGGTTGTTGAGCTGAAATTCACCGAACAGGCCGCCGAGGTACAGCGAAGTGATGGTCGTCGGGCCCTTGATACGCACATGCCCATCGATTTCCCCCTCGGAAGAGGACGTGTCGACGAGAAGCTCATCCAGTTCGGCGACCACGCGTAGGAAGCGCGGGAGCAGGCGCTCGCCGGCTGGAGTGAGCGTCAATCCGCGTGTCGAGCGGATGATGAGCCGAGTGTGGACACGCTCTTCCAGGCGCGTAATCCGCTTCGTAACGACCGAAGGCGCCACGTCGAGCTCACGAGCGGCCGCGGAGAAACTCCCGAGTCGGGCCACCACCAGGAACGCGTTGATGTTCAGGATGGTGTTGATGGCTTACCTCTCCCTAGCTGACACAGCTGCTTCGCTAACCGAGAAAGCTGATCGCGCATTTTGATACGTTCTGTTAAGGCGCGCAGGGTGCTAACGTTTTTCGAACCGGTGTTGGGCAGACAACACATAAGCTCTCACCGGCGCGCGAGATCAGGGGAATCGAACCACGGTTCATCAGGGGGTGGGGCGATGATATCTCAGTACCATTGTCCTAATCGACTGACGGGCCGCTTTTCTGCTACGAGGGGGAATATCGGCCATGACTCTATCTTTGTGTGCGATACGCGCACCAGTGTCGCTGTCTTGTAGTCTTTTAGCATCAATCGGTCGTCCGCAGGCACTCCCGGTGCTGGCTGTCTGCCTCGGTTTGGGGGCAGGGCCGGCCATGGCGCAGACCACTGGGCCGCAGCAATCCGCTGCGGCAGCCACTGCGCCAGCAGAGGGACAACTCGAGGAGGTGACGGTCACCGCGCGCTTCAGGGCCGAGAAGCTGCAGGAGACGCCGCTCGCGATCACCGCCGTAACCGGTGACACCCTCGCCGCGCGTGGCGAGACAGACGTGACCAACCTTGCTGCGTTCGTGCCGAATGCGGTCATTAATCCCCTGGGGGCAGGTTGGGGCGCGACCATTGCCGCCAGTATCCGTGGTGTCGGGCTTTCCGATAACTCGCTGTCATTCGAGCCCGGCGTGCCCATCTACATCGACGGTGTCTACCTGGGCCGACCGCAGGGCGCGATTCTGGATCTCCTCGATCTCGATCGCGTCGAAGTGTTGCGTGGCCCGCAGGGCACGTTGTTCGGCAAGAACGCCGTCGGCGGCACGGTAAGTCTCATCTCTAAAGCACCGACCGGCGACGGCCGCGGATACGTCGACGTCGGCCTCGGAGACTTCAACCGGCGTGACTTCCGCGGCGCATACGACATCGCGGTGGTGCCCGACAAGTTATTCGCGCGCGTGTCTTTCTCTGCCAAACGCCACGACGGTTATGTGGACGTGCTCGACTACGAGTGTGTCAACGGCGCCGGCAGCCTGGGTTCAGGCGGCACCGGAATTCCGGGTCAGTTGCCGATCAAGCTCGGCAGCGCCGTGGGGGGAACCGATACGCGCGGCTGCATAGCAGACCATCAGGGCAATGAGAACGTACAGTCCGCCCGCATCGCATTGCGCTATCTCGCGACAGACAATCTGGAGGCCAACCTGACCGGCGATTACACCACTCAGAACCAGGAAGGCCCGCCCGATCAATACGACAGCATCACGACGCCGCCGGGTGCCCTGGCAACGACCTGGAATACGCTGGTCGGTGTACCGGTGTTTGGCATTCCGTGGGATTCGCGATTCCTGCCTACCCGGAACTACACTAACTATGACGCCTATACCGACCCCCTGACCGGTCATGTGTTTCCCAACGTGAACGACATGACGGAGTGGGGACTGTCGAATGTCGACAACTGGACCATCGTGCCCTCCGTCACCCTGAAAGCCGTGACCGCCTATCGACGTTTCAGTAACTCGTTCGGGCGCAATTCCTCGGGCTCGCCGATCCCGATCAACTACACCTGGGATACCAGCGATCACGATCAGTTCAGCGAGGAGATCACTCTCAGTGGCAACGCGTTCGAGCGCCTCGACTGGACGGTGGGCGGGTTCTACTACCACGCCAAGGACTCCAACCAGGGGTTCTCGTCGCTGTTCCCGCTGTTCATCCCGTCTTTGAGCTTCAATGACTTCGACGTGCAGACCACCAGGGATTACGCGGGCTTTCTGCACGGCGTCTATCACTTTACCGACCTGGCCAGTATGGAAGTGGGCGTGCGCTACACCTCCGACTCCAAGCACGCTGACATCTTCCGCCAGGAGTACGCGGGCCCGATCACCATCCCGCACACGCCCGTGGATGTTTACGCAGTCCGAACGTCGCCCAAGGTCGGTTTCAACTACCAGTTCCTGCCGGATGTCATGGGCTACATCGAATACTCCACTGGATTCCGGGGTGGCGGCTTCGGGCCGCGTCCCAGCGATGCGTTCCAGGTGCGCTCTTTCAAGCCGGAGGACCTGAAGACCACCGAGCTCGGCATCAAAAGCGAGTGGTTCGAGCACCGCTTGCGTTGGAACTCGGCGATTTTCTATAGCCGGTATTCGAACCTCCAGCAGGGCTTCAACACCACCGATCCATCGGGTGCGCCGTGGTTCAGCACGGTCAACGTCGGCGCCTCGCGGATCTATGGTTTCGAGGCGGAACTGCTCGCCGAGCCCGTTACCGGATTGCAGTTCCAGGGCTCGTTCGGCTACCTCAACTACAAGGTGACCGACGCGGGCGGCCCGATCGATCCAGCCAGCGGGCAGTCCAAGTTCGGTGTTTGTATCACCCATTCGGATGGCAGTGCGTGTGTACCGCCACGCACTCCGAAATACACGGCAGGCCTGAGCGCGCAATACACGGCCAACGTCACGAAGGACGGCTCTACTCTGACAGCGCGTCTGGATTCGACTTACCAGTCGGCCGTCTATTTCACGGACCTCACGTACACGGCCGTGCCGGGGCAGCAGGGCTATGCGTTGCTGAACGGCCGCCTCACCTGGGAGTCCCCTAACAAGGCGTGGTCGGTGTCGGGCTGGGGCACCAACCTGACGAACAAGTTCTTCTACCAGGGCAAGCTCACCCTGCAAGTCTTGGGCTTTGAGGAAGGCAATCCGGGACCCCCTCGCATGTGGGGCATCAACCTGCGCCGGAATTTCTAACGGCACGGATCGGGACCACGTGCGTTCCAAAGGGCGTGCCCGCCTAGCGGGCACGCCCTTCTTTTATTTCCCGGGCTCCGGTAGGGTGCGTAGTGTGCTGTGCTGAGGCCCGGGTTCTGACGCCGGGCTTGAGCGCGGCATTGAACGAGGGGGGCGTTTGGTGAACGTGAATATTCAACGCGGCGACGCACTGCAGGTCGACACGCGCTCGCTTGCAGCGCGCTGGTATGCCGGTTACGTACTGGCGCTGCTCATGCTCGCCTACGCGGTGAACGTCATGGACCGTTCGGTCCTCGCCGTGCTCCTCGAGTCGATCAAACACCAGTTCCACACTACCGATACGCAACAGGGCCTGCTCGGCGGCCTCGCGTTCGCGCTTTTCTATGCGACTCTCGGTGTACCGATCGCCGCGCTCGCGGACCGTACGAGCCGGCGAAATGTACTCGCCGTGTGCGCGCTATTATGGAGTGTGATGACCGCGTTGTGCGGCATGGCGAGCAGCTTTCCGCTCTTGCTGGCGGCCCGTGTGGGAACAGCGGTAGGGGAGGCGGGAGGTACGCCGCCGTCGCATTCGCTCGTCTCCGATTATTTCCCGCTGAGCACGCGGGCGACCGCGCTCTCGATCTATGCGCTCGGTGTACCGCTGGGCTCGATGCTCGGCAGTTTGCTCGGTGGCTGGGGTAACGAGCTCTACGGCTGGCGCACAGCCTTCATGCTCGTTGGTGCGCCGGGTGTGGTCGTTGCGTTGCTCGTGTTCCTGACACTAAGGGAGCCCGCGCGTGGACAGTCGGATGTAGGGATCTCGGAGAGCGCCCGGCTCACGACGCCCAGGTTCCCCGTCGCGTTGCAATACCTGTGGCAACAGGTCTCGTTCCGCCACATGTGCCTGGCCGCGGGGCTACATTCACTCGTCTGGTACGCGGGCAGCACCATGAACGCGGCGTTCCTGCATCGCTCGCACGGCATGACGAGCGGCGAGGCGGGCAGTTGGCTCGCGGTGTTCGCTGCAACCGCGGCGATAGGCACCTTCCTGGGAGGCTATCTCGGCGATCGTATCAGCGTGCGTACCGACGACCGGCGTTGGTACATGTGGGTACCCGGATATGCAACACTGGCGATGTTGCCTTTCCAGTTTTCCTCTTACCTGGCCGACAGCCTCTGGGTCATGGTGCCGTCCTTCATGGTGATGCTCACGTTGGGCTCCATGTTCTTCGGGCCGTCCTTTGCCATGTCACAGGGGCTCGCACCGTTGCGCATGCGTGCCGTGGCCACCTCCCTCGTACTATTTATCCAGACTCTCGTGGGACTCGGTCTCGGCCCTCTCCTGGTGGGCATGATCAGCGACCATCTGAAACCGACCGTCGGCGACGCACAGGGTTTGCGTTACGGACTGGTGTCGGTGGGTATCGTGAATCTCTGGGCGGCCGCCCATTACTTCTGGGGTGCGCGACACGTACGGGAAGACCTCGTCCGAGCCACGAAGTACGCGTGAGCTTTGGGCAGGCGAGGGGCCCGCTGCGCTTCTGCCCGGCCCACGTGCAGCGAGCCTTCCGTCTGCACCATTATTGATCGCCGAGGAGCCCGGTACGGCCTAAGTCGCTGATTTTACGTATCGCAGCCACTGGCATGAGGCTTGCATTTCAACGATCGGCGGTGCGCTCCCGCCCCACGTGTTGACTCCGGCTTCGCGTGAGACGAGGAGCATCGTTCGCAGCGACGGTTGACCCCCTCATTCGTCGTCGCGGCGTTCCAACGTGCGGGGTGGTCCGTCGCCTCGCACGTTTTTCTTGTTGCTCTTCACGCCGTAACCCGCAGCTCCAGGTCGATCTCGGCGATCTCGTAGCCCTTGCGGAAGTCGCGGATGTGCTTTGCCATCCACGTCCGGGCACCCTCGGCATCCCGTGCCTCCAACGCCTCGACGATGCGCTTTTGCGCGGCGGCGATGCGCGAGCGCGCCTGCGCAA
>DATMQL010000110.1:0-8852 GCA_035566815.1 Steroidobacteraceae bacterium
AGCCTAACGCGACACAGTACTTCCACACCGAAGGCCTGCCCTTGGGTACACGCGGCGGACTGGCAGTGACCCATCATTTTCCCGCTGACGGCGAGTACGTCATCAACATCGCGAACATGGCCCAGGCGATCTGGGTCTACAACATGGAGTTCGAGAATCACCTCATCGTCACCCTCGACCATCGCAAGATCTACGAGACCTCCGTGGGCGGTGAAGAGGACATGAAGGCGATCGACCAGCGCCAGGATCCCGCGGTGGACGCCATCAACAAGCGGCTGAAAGACATCCACTTCAACGCCACGGCCGGACCGCATCAGGTGGTGGTCACCTTCCTGCAGCGGAGTTTCGCCGAAAGCGAAGGACGCCTTGCGCCGAACGTTCCGGGCGGCGGCGAGGATCGGGTGTTGCGTGTCACCTCGTTCGAGGTGCGTGGCCCCCTCAAGGCAACCGGCCTCGGTGAGACGCCATCGCGCAAACGCATCTACACCTGCTACCCGAAGAGCGCCGCCGAGGAAGACCCCTGCGCGCGACAGGTTCTGCAGCGGATGGCGGAGCGAGCTTTCAGACGGCCGATCGATGCCGCGGATATGCAGGACCTGATGCGGTTCTATGCGGAAGGCAAGCGGATCGGCGGCTTCGAGACGGGCATCCGCCACGGTCTGACGGCAATCCTGGCGGACCCGGACTTCCTGTATCGCACGGAGCGACCGGCCGGCGATCTTCAGCGCACAGCCAGCACGACGTTCCGCCTCAGTGATCTCGATCTGGCATCACGCCTCTCCTTCTTTCTCTGGAGCAGCGTGCCCGACGCCGAGTTGCTGGAGGCGGCGGAGCGCGGCGAGTTGCATTCGGGACCGAAGCTCGAAGCGCAGGTGAGACGCATGCTCGCCGACCCGCGCTCGCAGTCTCTCGCCGCGAATTTCGCCTTCCAATGGCTCAACATGGCGAAGCTCGGTGAAATCCAACCCGACGTGGCGCTGTTCCCGAATCTCAACGGCGACATCCGCAATGATTTCCGGCAGGAGCTGCGCTTATTCATTGACAGTGTGTTTCGCGAGAACCACAACGTTCTCGACCTGTTGAGCGCGGACTACACCTTCCTCAACGAGCGCCTGGCGCTCCACTACGGCATTCGCGACGTGAAGGGCGATCAGTTTCGCCGCGTGCAACTGAAGGATTCAAAACGCTTCGGCCTGCTGGGCAAGGGAGCGGTTCTCATGGTGACCTCGTACCCCAATCGCACGGCGCCGGTGCTTCGCGGGTCCTTCATCCTCGAGCGAATCCTCGGCACACCGCCCGCGGCGCCGCCACCGAATGTGGGAGCGCTGCAGGAGAACCAGGAAGGCAAGAAAGCCTTGAGCATGCGCGAGTTGATGGCCATGCATCGGCGCAATCCGAGCTGCCTGGCCTGTCATGGGATCATGGACCCGTTGGGTTTCGCGCTCGAGAATTTCGACGCGGTGGGGCAATACCGCACCAAGGATCGCTTCGCAGGAATCGACATCGATGCCAGCGGTGAGTTACCCGACGGCACCGCGCTAAAGGGTCCTGACGACCTGCGCAATGCCTTGCTGCGCCGCCCGGATCAGTTTGTCCAGACCCTGACCGAAAAGTTGATGATCTATGCGCTCGGTCGGGGACTCGATTACAAGGACATGCCGAACATCCGTGCCATAGTGCGCAACTCGGCAGCACAGGGTTACCGGTTCGAGCCGCTGGTGATGGACATTGTGACCAGCGACGCATTCCAGTACGAGCGCCCCGAAGCGCCACCCCCACTCAAACAGGCCACGCAACAAGCGAGCCTGGTGCCGACGGCACATTAAGGAGCCGTACACCGATGTTCATCACACGCAAACATCTCTCCAGACGCACGATGCTGAAAGGCGCGGGTGTAGCGCTTGGCTTACCGCTCCTCGACGCCATGATCCCCGCGGCCACCGCGCTGGCCGCCACCGCGGCGGCGCCGAAGCCGCGACTGGGATTTGTCTATTTCCCACACGGCGCGGTCATGGATCGCTGGAAACCGGCCGCCGTGGGCACGAGCTTCGACTTTCCACAGATTCTCGCGCCCCTGGAGCCCTACAAGGCCTACACAACCGTCGTCACCGGTCTGCGCAACAAAGGCGGTGAGAGCTCCGATCCCCACGGCATCATCGCAGGCACCTGGCTCTCGTGCGTAGGGCCGAAAGACCGCGATGGAAAGGCAGACCTGGGAATCACCGCGGACCAGCTCGCGGCCCGCGCCATCGGACAGAGCACTCCGCTCCCGTCGATCGAGCTCGCGGGCGAGAGTGCGGGCGGTGTCGCATGCGCGCCGGGCGTCGGCTGCGGGTTTGCCAGCACGGTCGCGTTCCGTACACCAACACAACCACTGCCGATGGAGAACAACCCTCGAAAGGTGTTCTATCAACTGTTCGGCCAGGGCGACACGGACGCCGAGCGCACCGAGATTACGCAGGAGACCGGCAGCATCCTCGATCACGTCATGGCGAAGGCGCGCCGCATGAGCGATGGACTGGGCCCGAGCGACCGGGCGGCCCTGGCCGACTACCTCGACTCGGTCCGCGAGATCGAGCGCCGGATCCAGAAGCTGCAGGAGGCCGGCAGCTCACAAATCCATCTTCCGGATGCACCGCTGGGCACGCCGGAGGATTTCGGGGAACAGCTGAAGGTGATGTTCGAGCTCATGACCCTCGCCTGGCAAACCGACAAGACCCGCGTCGCCACCTTCATGATGGCCAAGGAGGTGAGCATGCGCACCTACAACCAGATCGGGGTGTCCGATGCATTTCACCCGCTCTCCCATCACCAGAACGACCCGTCGAAGCTCGACCGGCTGGCGAAGATACAGACCTGGCACACCAGGATGTTTGCCGGTTTCGTGAAGCGGCTGCAACAGGTGAACGACGGCGACGGCTCGTTGCTGGACCACGTCATCATCCTGTACGGCAGCAACATGAGCAACAGCGACAAACACAACAATGATCCGTTGCCCTCGGCTGTGCTCGGACACGGCTACGGACGTATCAAGGGCGGACAGCACCTGCACTACCCGCAGGACACTCCGCATGCGAATCTGCTGCTCACCCTGTTAAATCGCGCCAACGTGCCCACGACCACCCTGGGCAACAGCACGGGGCTGCTGCAGGAAATCTGATGAGTCGGTTAGCCCTCAGCCTGCTTTCGGTTTCGCTCTGGCTCGGGGCAACCGGTAGCGCCTCGGCCGCAGCCCCGACCCTGGTGACCGCTGTCGAAACCGGCGACCGCACTACCGCCATCGCAATGATCAAGGCACATGCCGACGTCCGCCTGCGGGATGCCGACGGCACGACCGCTCTGCACTGGGCAGCCCATGAGTCCGACACTGAGCTCGCCCGATTGTTGATTGCCGCCGGCGCGGATGCGCGTGCCGTGAACGACTATGGAGCGACGCCACTGTCCACGGCGGCTGAAAGCGGCGACGCCGGGATGATAGAAATCCTGTTGCAGGCGGGCGCGGACGTCGAATCCGCAAACCCGGAGGGGCAAACCGCCTTGATGGCGGTCGCTCGAACGGGGCATATCGACGCGGCCCGCATCCTGTTGCGCAAGGGCGCGAACCCGAACGCACGCGAGCACTGGGGCGGCCAGACCGCGCTGATGTGGGCGGCCGCGCAAAGCCAGCCGCAGATGATCCGATTTCTCATCGATCACGGCGCGCAAGTCGATCTGCGCGCGACAATTCGCGATTGGGAACGACGAGTGACGGCGGAGGGACGCCCCAAAGATATGGAGCACGGGGGCTTCACCGCCCTGTTATATGCGGCCCGGGAAGGTTGTGTCGCATGCGCGCGTGAACTCGTCCGCTCGAAAGCTGACCTGAACCTCGCCGATCCGGACGGCGTGACACCGCTCATACTGGCCCTGATGAACATCCACTGGGACGTGGGCCGGTACCTCATCGAGGTCGGGGCCGATGTGAATCAATGGGATTTCTACGGTCGGGCGCCCCTCTACGCCGCAGTAGACATGAATACCTTACCCAAGGGACGGCACGTCGACCTGCCGTCCCTGGACGAGACCACCGGCCTGCAGGTCATCCAGATGCTGCTCGACCGGGGTGCCAATCCCAACGCGCAACTCAAACTGCGCGTGCCTCACCGTCAGATCCCGTACGATCGCTACACGGAGCCCATGCTCAACATTGGAGCGACTCCACTGTTGCGGGCCGCGAAGGCAGGCGACATTCCGGTAGTGAAGCTGCTGCTGGCCCATGGTGCGTTACCGGATCTCGCGAATTTCAATGGCGATACTCCGCTGATGGCCGCGGTTGGCAAAGGTTGGATCAACTCACCGACACGCGGCGCCTTCTACAATGAGGAGGAAGCACTGCAGGTCTACGCGTTGCTGCGCGCAGCGGGCGCCGACGTAAACGCTCAGACACACTTTAAAGAGACGCCGCTGCACAGCGCGGCCCTGCGCGGTTGGAACGAGATCGTCAAACGACTCATAGCCGACGGTGCGAAGGTCGACGCGGCCGACCGCAATGGGCTCACGCCGCTGGACTTTGCCATGGGCCGCATTCCGAAAGCCTTCAACGCGATCCTGGCGGAGCCGAAATTGGAGACCGCCGCCCTGCTGAAATCACTCGGCGCCCGGGTCGAGCACCCTGACCTGCCGCCTTGGCCGGCTGCCTCGACACCACGCATCACTGCGTGGATCCCGAGCGAGGACGCTCTGCTGCCACCACAGTGAGTGGTCGATTGCCAAGACATCAATTCAGGAGTTGTGCCGAGTGAAGCGTCGATCATTCCTTGCGGGGCTGGTACCGGTGGCCGCCACCACCTCGTTTCTCAAAATCAGCCCTTCGTGGGCAGCCGAGGCGCAACGATCACCTCTGGCGGTTGCCGACATCGGCGAGCGGCTGTTCGTCATCTCGGGTGGCGGCGGAAATGTGACGGTATTCAACTCGAGCGAAGGCGTGCTGTTGATCGACGGCGGCTCGCCCGAGCGCTCGCCAGAAGTGTTGAAGCTGGTGAAGCAACGCACGGGCACCTCGAAAATCCACACGCTTTTCAACACCCACTGGCACTGGGACCAGACCGGCTCGAACCTGGCACTCGGTGCGGCCGGCACTCACATCATCGCGCATGAGAACACCCGGCTGTGGCTGAGCACGGAAGTGGATTCGAAATGGCAGCATCGCACCTACAAGCGGTTGCCTCCCAAAGCCCGGCCCAACCAGACTTTCTACACCACGGGCAGCCTGGCCTTCGGCGGGGAAACGATCGACTACGGTTACCTGCCGCAGGCGCACACCGACGGTGATATCTACGTCCTGTTCAAGAAGGCCAACATATTGGTGGCCGGGGACGTCGTGTCGGTCGGCTCCTACCCGATACTGGACTACTGCACCAACGGGTGGATCGGCGGTATGGTGAATGCCACGCAGACCCTGCTTGGCTTGTGCGACGCCAATACACGCGTCATTCCGGGCACCGGCCCGGCACAGACCCGCTCCGACCTGGACGCCGAGCACTCGATGCTGGCGGCCTTGAAGCTGAAACTGTCGCAACTCCTCGCGCAGGGCATGAGCGTGCAGGACATGCTGGCCGCGGCTCCGACCCGTGAATTCGATGCCCGCTGGGGCGACCCGGCCCTGTTCGTAGCGAACGCGTGGCCCGGCCTCGTGCAGCGGGCACGTGAGCTGGGTGTCTCCATTGTGTGAAATTGGATTTCGCGACGCCGCCCGCTTCCATTAGAGTCAAAGGTCACATCCACCACGGTCAAGTATCGACCGGTTATGGGGCGTAGCGTCGTTTTGGACCACGGAGGGGTAGTCGAGGGGGATCTTACGTGGGCATGGGCAGTATCAATTCGCAGGCTCCCGCACCGCTGCAAGCCTTGCTGGAGCTGGACGTCATCGATGCAAGTGAGCGCGCGGCGGCGTGGCGCATCGGTGCACAAACCTTTTTTCCGGGCCTTTCCGTCAGAGATCTGCGCCAGAGGCCCGCGCTGGGCTCGATTGCCGGATCGAAATTTGGGCCCGGACATCTGTGGACCATCCTGTCGCCCCCCTTGCAGGTCTCCTACGATCCAGCGGCGGTCTCCTTCGAGAAAACGCAGTTATTCTCCTTGATGCTACAGCTACGGGGCACGACGGTAGCCAGCCAGGATGGCCGGGCCGCCATGATCCGGCCGGGGGAGATGTGCGTCATCGACAGCCGCCTGCCCTTCGAGCTGTCGGTGGGTGGGGTGCTGTCACACATTGTGGTGATGCAGATGCCGCGACAGGCGGTACTCGGCCGACACCCCTACCTGGAGCGCCGCACGGCCGAGGCATTCGACACCCAGGACACCGGGACTTCGCTGGTGCGGACCCTGCTGTTGAACACTGCGGAAAACGCGCCTTCACTGCAGGACGATCAACGCGCCTCCGCCCTGGCCTCGGTGATCCAACTCCTGGGCGCCATTCGGGTCGAGCCCCAGGAAAACAACTCCGGCGCCCATTGGCGCGTACGTGCCGCGCTGGCCTTCATCGACAGTTCCCTTGCGGATCCGGAGCTCACGGCCACCCGGGTGGCCGACGCACAGACGGTAAGCCGGCGACGGCTCGATCAGATCATGGTCGAGGCCACCGGGGGCTCTTTGAGCTCGCACATCTGGCTGCGCCGGCTGGAGCAGGCCGCGAGCGACCTCCGCGATGACCGATTCGCCTCCAAAACGGTGACGCAGATAGCCTTCGCCGCCGGCTTCGAAGACGTCGCGCACTTCACACGCGCCTTCAAACGGCGTTATCGCATGCCGCCCCGGGATTGGCGCAACGCCGTTCGCCCGGCCGGCACGGAACCCGTTTAACCCTCAAATTTCCATCTGAGGCAAATGGACATGCCAACACGTCGGGTGTCCGCCCGCGACGCTGTCCGTATACTCCCCGGACTCGGTGAGTTGTGAGGGGAGCTCGTGAGCGGCAAATTGTGGCAATCGTTTCTGGTGGTGCTGGGTGCGACGCTGGGTGTTGCCGCACCCTGTGCTGAAGCCGCCGGCGTCGATCAGCAACGGCTCGAGTCGGCCGATCATCATTCCGGCGAGTGGCTGACCCCGGGGCGCACCACGAGCGAGCAGCGCTTCAGCCCGCTGAACCGGATCAACGACACCAACGTACAGCGCCTGGGCCTGGCCTGGTATGCGCCATTGAATACCTATCGCGGAGTCGAAGCGACGCCGCTGATGATCGACGGCATTCTTTACAACATCTCCGCGTGGGACATCACCACCGCCTACGAGGCGGCCAGCGGAAAAGTGTTGTGGACCTTTGACCCGAAGATTGCCCCGGAATGGGCGCGCCTGGCGTGCTGTGGCCCGGTCAGCCGGGGCCTGGCCGCTTGGGCTGGCAACATCATCATTGCCGCCCTGGACGGCCGCCTGATCGCGTTGGATGCGAAGTCAGGTAAGCCTGTCTGGACCACGCAGACGATCGAGAAGGGACAACCGCTGTCGCTCACGGGCGCGCCGCGCATCGCCGCCGGACAAGTGGTCATCGGCAACGCCGGCGGCGACTTCGGCGCACGCGGTTATATATCGGCCTACGACGCGCTCACCGGCAAACCGACCTGGAAATTCTATATCGTGCCGGGCGATCCGGCTCATACGCCGGAAGGCGCCGCATCCGACTCGATCATGCCCATGGCCGCCAAGACCTGGTCCGGGCAATGGTGGAAGGTCGGCGGCGGCGGCAACGACTGGGATGCCATCGTTTACGACCCCAAGCTCGATCTCGTCTACTTCGGGACCGGTAACGGCTCGCCTCATCCGCAGGAATTCCGCAGTCCCGGCGGCGGCGACAATCTCTTTCTGTGTTCCATCGTGGCCGTGAACGCGCACACCGGTCACTACGCCTGGCACTACCAGGAAGTCCCCGCGGAACAATGGGATTATGACTGCACCGCGCCGCTCATCCTGGCGGATCTCAACATCGCCGGAAAGCAGCGCCAGGTCATCATGCACGCGCCGAAAGACGGCTTCTTTTACGTACTCGATCGCGCGACCGGCAAACTGATCTCGGCCAAGAACTACGTGCCCAACATGTGGGCGTCGCACGTGGACCCGAAGACCGGGCGCCCGGCGATCCTGCCCGAGGCGTACGTAGCCGAGAAACCGCACCTGATGACGCCGAGCTACGGCGGCGGCCACAGTTGGAATCCCATGTCCTACAGCCCGCTGACCGGGCTGGTCTACCTGCCCACCATGGAGCAATGGATGGTGGAGTCGCGGCTGCCCGACGGGCAGTACAAGTACGTGCTCGGGCAATCGACTCTCGCGGCCGGCGTCAACAACTACGCGGAGTTGCGCAAGCAACTCAACGCCGCTCCCGAAATGAAGAGCGACAAGGGCTACCTGCTGGCCTGGGACCCGGTTCACCAGCGGGAGGCCTTCCGCATCCCCTATCCCAATCCGGGCAACGGCGGAGCCCTGACAACGGCCGGCAACCTCCTCGTGGAGGGAACCATCAACCGGACCCTGGCCATCTATCGCGCCGACAACGGTAAGAAACTGTGGGAGATGCCGGTCGAGAGCGTTCCGGTGGCCGGACCCATGAGTTATGAGGTCGACGGGACGCAATACATCGCCGTCAACGCGGGTTGGAATAGCGCCATCATTCACGGGCTGCATGACGGCCCCGAGCCATTCAACGTCGGTCCCGCCAATCTCGTCGTCTTCAAACTCGACGCGCAGGGAGTGACCCTACCGCCGGCGCCGCCGGTCGCCTCGATCCCCGAGCCTCCCACGGACCCGCAGCCGGTGGAGCAGGTAGAAGCGGGAGCCGTGCTCTACTCCGCGCAGTGCGCCGTCTGCCACGGCCAGAACGC
>DATMQL010000111.1:0-6345 GCA_035566815.1 Steroidobacteraceae bacterium
CACCATGCCATCGGGGGTCGGGTAACCCGAAGCGATGCCGAGCGAGAAGGGGTTGGTTGAAAACCTGAAGCTCTCGGCCGGGCGTGCGTGTCGCGCAGGCAACAGCCCGGCGGCGGTGACAGCGGCGGTAGCGGCAAGAAACGTCCTGCGGGTGGTCATCCTTCAAAGCTCCCGGGTCGCGCTCAGCCCCTCTAAGTACAGGAAACTATTAAGGAACGCCAATCACGCACTGCGTGATTCGCTGTCATGAGATTTTAGTCTTACTGTCATGTGGGCACGGCATCTTCCGTTTGACAAAGTGCACCTCGCACCAAAATAAACGGTTTCCATGCGAATCAACAAGATTAGAGCATTCTCCGCGCTGCTGACGGCCGCGGGGTTGGGCTTCGTATATCAGACCGCCGGCGCGGCAGTGCTGAGCTTTCAGGATCTCGGTCCAGGCCTCACCAGTACTTCAGGACCCACCGGACAGGGTACGGCCTACACAACCCTGCCCGCGACGGACACTTTCGGCAATTCGTTCGGTTGCCATGCGTGCAGCTCGAGCGTCCTGGTGACCGGCGGCAGCCCCAGCAATACCTACAATTTCTACGACGACTTCGAATTCACCGTGGCGTCCTCGACGATCGACGCCGTGTCCTCCACCATCAATTTGCAGAAACTGCTCCAGGTCGACAACCTGCAGATGCGCGTCTACACGGCCGCCGGGAACGCATCTCTGCCAGCCCTCGGCTCCGTGAACGGCCTGCAGGGAGGATGGAGTACACCAGTCAACTTCACCGTGGGATCGGAATCGGGACAAATCTCGGCACTCAGCGACATCATGCTCAGTGCGGGCACTTACGTCCTGGAAGTCAGAGGTGATGTCATCGGCACGTCCGGCGGAAGCTACTCGGGCAATCTCAACCTGTCACCCGTACCGCTGCCCGCGGCGCTGCCGCTGCTGTTGTCGGGCCTCGGTCTGCTGGGTGGCCTGGTTCGGAAACGATTCGTCTAAAGATCAAGCGCTCCCGGCGCCCCGGCCAGGGTGTTGGGAGCCTCAGGCCGGTTGCACGCGCCAGCGATCGCCCGAATTGTCCTGGTGCTCGGTGCAGAACTGCGCCAGGCGACGGACCGCGATCCGGTACTCCTGGTCCACCCAGGCAAACTCCAGCCAGAACTCCCGCTGCGCCATGGCCGTCGTGGTGTTGCGGCTGGCGATGAACATCCGCAGGGCGGTGTTCCGATGAGCGCCCAGCTCCTGCACGCTGGCCTGGAGGGTACCGAGCTTGTCCAGGGCCCGGCGTGACAACAGCTTCATGGAGCCGATCGGGCTCAGCCGGAGCAGGTACGCAGAGCTTCGAACTCCGCGGTAGTCCTATCGAGCTCGTCGATGACTTCACAGTAGCGACGCCAGGCACTGCGCAATTCTTCGGCCTCACGCGGCGTCACACGCTCGAGACCGCGCCGCGCGCTCTCGTGTTCGGACTGGACCTTCTGGTGGCGGCCTTCGAGGCGATCGAGACGCTCCCAGAACTCAGGATCGAGCCATTCGGCTCGCTGTTCTTCAGACGCACTCATATCCTCACCTCGGCGCGTTCTTATGCGGAACGCGTGCAAGGTAGCGAACAAGTGCTACAGCGACATTTCAAAAGAGGAACCAAACGTGACGCAGTCAGTCGCACATGCTCCATCACTTGTGCGTATTGGCGAGTAACTGCTCGATCTCGTTATGTTTTATCGCGCCCCGGGTACGCTTGCCGTCGGTGGTGAACAGGGTCGGCGTCGAATCGATGCGGATCTTCTGGCCGAGCGCCTGCAGTTTGTCGATCGGTGCGCCGGTGCAGCGTGTATCTCCGGGCTCTGTCTTCTGCAGCATCCACTTCGACCAGGCACTGCTGCGATCCTTCGAACACCAGATCTCGACGGCCTTGACACTCGCTCCCGGGTGAAGGGTCTCGAGTGGAAACAGGAAGGTATAAATAGTCACGTTCGTCACGCCCTGCATCTCCTGCTCGAGCTGGCGACAGTAGGGACACAACGGATCGGCGAAGACCGCCAGCTTGCGGCTGCCGTCGCCGCGGACGCTCTTGATCGCAAGATCGAACGGCAGTGCATTGAAATCGATGGCGTTGAGCTCGTTCCAGCGCGCGGCGGTCAGATCCTCGCGCGACTTGGAATCGACAATCCGGCCGGCAAAAATCAACGTCCCGTCGTTGGTGTAGAGCAGCTCTTCTCCCGTATTGAGCTCGTAGAGACCGGCCAGCGGCGACTTATGAATGCTCTCGACCTGCAGGTCCGGAATGCGCTCGTGCAAGGTGGCACGGATTTTAGCCGCGATCTCCGGCGGGATGTCATCGCCGGCGGCCAGTGAAGTGCCGCAGATCAGCGCTGCCAGCAGCAGCGCCCCGTAGTGTTTAAAGCGCATTTAACCTCCAGGCTCAGACCGTGCTTCCGGGAGCCCGTCTGATGATTGATTGTACTCGGCTTCCACGGCCTGGCAGCGTCGCGACAGCACGATGGCTTGAGCCATCACGACGCCGAGCGCCAGCGACATGCTCGCGTCCGTGTAGATGCCGAACGGCTCGCTCGCGCCAACCCAACCCGATTGCTTCAGCAACATTCGGCTGCCGATCCAAGCGAGAATGATGATGAGGCCCCAGGCGGACAAAGTCGCTTCGATCGCGCCGGTCCCGGGATGTCTCTTCAGGCGCACCGAGTGGGCGCGCACAGCGCCGAGCGCGGCTCCGACGACTGTCGTGCCCAGGATCACGAGCCAATCCAACGGGTGCAGCTGCGGGCCCTGCTGCATGGCGCCGTAGACGTAAAATCCGATCGCAACGACGAGAATGGCCGGCGAGATCCACAGTTGCCCGGGGCGGATCACCCGGGGCTGGCGCGTGCGGCGGAAGAGGAAGATGGCGACGATAACGAGTGGCAGGTAAGGCAGGAATACATGCATCGGGTCGTTATTCATAAGCGTCCTTGACTCTCTCTACTTCCCTTGTTTGGTTGGCCTCTGCCAGTTTTCGATCGTGGTCTGGCGCGCACGGGCGACCGTGAGTTTTCCGGCGGGAACCTCGCGCGCAACCGTGGAACCGGCGGCGATCGTCGCACCGGCGCCTACGTCGATCGGTGCGACGAGTACGCTGTTGGATCCCGTGTGGACGTCATCCGCGATATTCGTGCGATGTTTATTGGCCCCATCGTAATTCGCGATGATGGTGCCCGCGCCAATGTTCACCCGGCTTCCCAGTTGCGCATCGCCTACGTACGAAAGGTGGTTCGCCTTGGAGCTCTCTCCCAGGGTGGAGTTCTTCACTTCGACGAAATTACCGATGTGGACGCCATTCGAGAGCGTCGATGTCGGCCTGAAGCGGGCGAACGGCCCGATATTGCAGGAGGCCCCGATGACGGTGCTGTCGATGACGACATTGGGAAAAACTTCGGTGTCGTCCCCGATTTCGCTATTGCGGATCACGCAGTTCGGATGGATACGCACGCGATCGCCCAACTTCACGTTGCCTTCCAGTACGACGTTCACATCGATGAAGACATCGGCTCCGTGCGTGACCGTACCGCGCACGTCGAGGCGCGTCGGATCGACGATGGTAACTCCGGCGACCATCAGCTCGCGTGTCACCTGGCGCCGGAAAGCCGACTCCAACTCCGCCAGTTGGATTTTGTCATTGACTCCCAACACTTCGACGACATTCGGGGTGACGAGCGGACTGACCTCGACTTTTTCGCTGGCGGCCATCCCGATGACGTCCGTGAGGTAATACTCGCCCTGCGAGTTGTCGTTGCGCACGCTCCTGAGCCACTTCTTCAGGAGTCGGGCGGGCGCCGCGATGACGCCGGTGTTGCATTCGCGGATCTTGAGCTCCTTTTTGGAGGCGTCCTTCTGTTCCACGATCCGTTGCACCCGACCGCGCTTGCCGCGGACAATCCGGCCATAGCCCGTGGGGTCATCGAGCTCCACGGTCAGGAGCCCGGTCTGTTGGGATCCGGCGCGCGCCAGCAGCTCGGCCAGGGTGGCGCGACTGATGAGCGGCACATCGCCGTAAAGTACGAGCACCATGTGATCGTTCGGAACGGCCGGCATCGCCTGCATGACGGCGTGGCCGGTCCCGAGACGCTCAGCCTGCAGGACCCAGGAGACCTGCTCGTCCTTCAACACCTCACGCACCTGGTCTCCGCCGTGTCCGTACACGACCTGGATTGCGGCGGGCTCCAATAGCTTGGCCGTGTCAATGACGTGCTTCAGCAGTGGCCGTCCCGCCAGCGGTTGCAGGACTTTAGGCAGCGCGGAATTCATGCGCTTACCCTGGCCGGCGGCCAGGATGACGATGGAGAGGGGGGCAACGCGACGCGGCGCGGGCGCGGGGGGTTTTTTAGCCATAGTCGGATCAGTTTAGCGCACGGGCGCGCCGCATGCGGCGCGCGCCCGCCATGGATGGCGGGCCGGGTTACGGCTCCAGGGACGGTACCGCAAACAGCTCGATCAAACTTATCTCCGGACGACCACCGCGTCCGCGTGCTTATGGTCCTGGCCACCGCGCTCCAGCTGCGCAAGCTTTTCCCGGATAGCCGGCCCCACGTAGAGCTGCGGATTGGAGTGTTCCAGGTGCTCGGCGGTCTCGCGGTGCTGGATGAGGTCGGCGGCCTTTTTGAACGCCTCCTCGAGCGAGGCGGTCGTGGGAACCGAGTCCTTGAGGAACGCTTCCCCAAAGTACGTGAGGTCGCGGTCATCCGCACAGCCGAAGGAGCTGTGCTCCGAATCGGACGCGGTCGCGATAAAAGTGAAGTCGGTCTCCAGCGGCTCGAGAAAGACGCCGGAGTAGCACGCCGACACGATGAGGACGCGCCACTTGATCCCGGACTCGTCGAGGGCCTGCCGCAACTCTGTCGGCCCCAGCTGCAACAGGGGCAGCGATCCGTTGGTCACCTCCAGGCCCTCCCGAGACCCATGCGAGGTGAGCGTGAGAACGAGCACATCCTCGTCCGGGTTCATACGCCCGGCGAGAAGCCTGAGGCCGTCCGTCAGCCCCGACACCGTGGCGAGCGGGTACGAGTCGCGATCGTCGACATCGTTGATGAGCTCCATCGAGCGGTCCGCCGAGCCGAAGTGATCGGCAAACACCGACTGCGCGAACACGGCCTCGCGCTTGAAAATATTCTGGTCGCCGTCCCCGGCGAAGCCGACAAAAAACACCGCTGGCTTGCCCTCACTCGGCGCGACACGCTCCACGGCCGCGGCGATGCGCGACGGCTGGTCGTACAGGAGGGGCTCCTCCTCCGCGGCGTCGTCCGAATCCTGTTCGTCCTGGGCGTCTTCAGCCACCCAGAGACGTGTTTCGAGATTCAGGGTGGCCAGGATCCAGGGTGTCGCCATGACGAGCAGGATCGCTACGAGCGCCGCGCGAAGACGGACGAATCCGTAAGCGGCGCGCAGAATTCTCACGGTCAACACCAGCAGGTAAACGACGCCCACCAATAGGGCCGTCACCGGCCGGGCCGCCACCAGGGCCGTGTCGCCTGCCAACCAGAACGCCACGAGCGTGTAAGGGGCCACCGCGAGCATCGGAACCAACAGTCCGCGCGTGTCCGCCGCGCGCTCCTGGGCTCTCGCAACGAGGCCGCAACCGAACAAGCCGAGCAACAGGTAACACGCCCAACCGAACGTGCCATCGACCTTGAACTGCGAGCCGGTCTCGGCATGCAGGGTGGCGAGCCCGGCCCAGACGATGATGTTCAGGAGGAAAAGGACGACTAGCTGGTCAAAAGTGCGGACGAAGCTGTCCGGCGGCAGACGCCGCAGGAGCAGAAGCTTCAAGCCGCTCGAAAGATTGTGCAGCAGGCCTGCGCGCAAGCGATGCCGCGTCGGATCGGGAGCGGCGACGGGAGGAGGAAGCGGATCGTCTGGCGAAGGGTCCAGCGATCAGCCTCGCGGATTTCGGAGTTTCTGCGCGAACTTCAGCAGGGCAGCCGCGCGGGCGAGCTCGGCGAGTGCCTCGGCCTGCGTGATGTGGCCGGGTCGGTCCCGTAAAGCTTCCTCTGCACGTTCCTTGGCTGCGAGAGCCGCGGCCTCATCCACGTCGTGCGCGCGCATCGCCGTATCGGCGAGCACCGTGACCTTGTTGGGCTGCACTTCGATCGCCCCGCCGCCGACGAAGAAGGACTGCTGCGGCCCTTCAGGTGTTTGCACGCGCACCTCTCCCGCTTTCAGCAGCGAGAGAAGCGGCGCGTGCCGGGGCGCGATGCCGAGGTCACCTTCGGAGGCCGGCGCGAACACCATCGTCGCCGGGCCGGAGAAGATTTCGCCTTCGGCGCTGACGATGTCGACCTGGATGGTGTGTTGCTCGG
>DATMQL010000112.1:0-3575 GCA_035566815.1 Steroidobacteraceae bacterium
GGGCGTTGAAGTCGGCTCCGCGCTCGAAGCGGTGCGATGCGTCGGTGTGAAGCAGGTGGCGCTTCGAGGACCGGCGGACGGTGCCGGGGTCGAACCATGCGGCTTCAACGAGAACGTTCTTTGTCTCTGCGGTGATCATCGAGTCCCAGCCGCCCATGACGCCGGCGATGCCGTGCGCCCTTTTCTCGTCGGCGACGACGAGGTCTTCGGGGTCGAGGGTGCGTTCTATTCCGTCGAGTGTCCGGAGCTTTTCGCCCTTGCGCGCACGCCGCACGATGATGCCTCCTTGGAGCTTGTCGAGATCGAAGACGTGGGTGGGTTGTCCAATGGCGAGCGTGCAGTAGTTGGTTGCGTCGACGGCATTGGTGATGGGTTTCTGCGCGAGCTGGCGGAAGCGCTCAGCGACGATGCCGGTCGAAGGCCGGATCTTCACGTTGCGGAGGACGCGGGCGGTGAAGCGTCCGCATAGTGAGGGTTCTTCGATGGTGACCGGAAAAGCGGAGCCGGGATGTGGCTCCGGCAGTGCCACGTCGATTGGCTTGAGTTCCGCTCCGTAGATGATTGCTGCTTCGCGCGCGATGCCGTAGTGATTCATGGCGTCGACGCGGTTGGTGGTGATGTCCATCTCGAAGAGCGAGCCGCTTGCGTCGAGGTCAACGCCTGCGGCGTCTTTCAAATCGAAGACACCTTCAACGGCGACGCCGCGCAGGGTGAGATCTTCGGCGAGTTGGCGGTCGGCGGCCGCAATGCTGGGGACGTATTCGCGGAGCCAGGAGGTGAGGATTTTCATGCGAACTGATCTTTCATGCGAACTGCTCGAGGAAGCGCAGGTCTCCCGAGTACATGAGGCTAATGTCGGTGATGCCGTACTTCATCATGGCAATGCGGTCGATGCCCATGCCGAAGGCGAAGCCGCTGATCTTCTTCGGGTCGTAGGCGGGCTGCTTGATGCGCGCGAATTCGAAGACCGAAGGGTCGACCATGCCGCAGCCAAGAAGCTCGATCCAGCCCGAGTATTTGCACTTGCGGCAGCCCGAGCCTCCACAGAAGGGGCAGCTGATCTGCACGTCGGCGGATGGCTCGGTGAAGGGGAAGAAGGACGGGAAGAAGCGCGTTCGGACCGACGATCCGTAGAGCTCTTTCATGGCGTGGTCGAGCGTGCCCTTGAGATCGGCGAAGGTGACGTTGGTGTCGACGCAGAGGCCTTCGAGTTGATGGAAGATGGGCGAGTGGGTCGCATCCGCCGCGTCATTGCGGTGCACCTTGCCGGGGATGACGATGCGGAGGGGCGGCGGCTGCTGCTCCATGGTGCGGATCTGCACGGGTGAGGTGTGAGTGCGCATGAGCAGGCGGTCGCGCAGTGGCTTGCGCTCCTGGTTGGCGATGACGAGCGTGTCCTGGGTGTCGCGCGCGGGATGGCCGGGGGGGAAGTTGAGCGACTCGAAGTTGTAGTAGTCGGTTTCGACTTCAGGGCCGATGCCTACGGAGTATCCCATGCGGGCGAAGATGGCGATGAGCTCGTTCTGGGTCTTGATGAGGGGGTGCTCGGCTCCTAGCTTGCGGCGCGTTCCCGGGAAGGTGAGGTCGATTGCTTCTGAGTCAAGCGCGCTGGTGCCGGTGGATGCTCCGGCGTGCTCGAGGCGTTGTTCGATTTCGGCCTTGAGGGTGTTGAAGCGCTGCCCGATAAATTTTTTGGCATCGGCGGGGGCGGCCTTGAGCCATGCATCGCTGATGGCCTTGAGGCGGCCCTGCTTACGGCCCAGCCATTGCAGGCGGAAGGCCTCGACAGCTTCAGGCGTGGTGAGGGCGGCGGAAGAGGCTTCGACTTCGCGGGAGATGGCGGCAAATGCCTGGTCGAGTTCGGCTTCGCTGTAGCCGGACAGGAGGGGGATGCCCCCAGAAACGTGCTCGGACATGATCTTTTTGAGGATAAATGATGGGAACGGCGGATCGCTCGACTGCGAGCTACACTGTAGGGCATGATTCGGTCATATCAGGGGCATACGCCCGTCATTCCCGAGAGCTGTTACGTCGATGTGTCGGCGCAGGTGATTGGCGATGTGGTGCTCGGTGAGCATGCCAGCGTGTGGATGAATGCGGTGGCGCGCGGGGACGTGCACTCGATTCGCGTGGGCGCGCACTCGAATGTGCAGGACTGCACGGTGCTGCACGGGATGCGGCATCTGTATCCGGTGATTGTGGGCGAGTATGTGACCATCGGACACAATGCGACGGTGCACGGGTGCGTCATTGAAGATGCTTGCCTGATCGGGATTGGCGCGGCGATTCTGAATAACGCGAAGATCGGAGAAGGATCCATTGTTGCGGCCGGGGCGGTGGTCCCGGAGGGGATGGTTGTGCCTCCGCGGTCGCTGGTGGCAGGGGTTCCGGCGAAGGTGCGACGCGATCTTACGACCGATGATCGGGAGCTGATCCTGAAGTATGCGCGGAATTATCTGGACTACACGAAGATCTATCTCGAAGAGCGGAAGAAGTGGTAGCGGCCAGCGCACTTCTATACTGAATTCATGCCAAGACAATTGACCCGTTCGCGCGCTCTGCAGCAGCGCGCTGAAAAGCTTCTGCCCGGCGGGGTGGACTCGCCGGTGCGCGCGTTTCGTGCGGTGGGCGGCGAGCCCCCGTTTGTGGAGCGCGGCGAGGGAGCGTATCTGTGGGACGCGGACGGCAACCGCTACATCGACTATTTCGGCTCGTGGGGGCCGATGATCGTTGGGCATGCCTTTCCGGCGGGGGTCGAGGCGGTGCAGCAGGCGGCAGCGCGGAGTGCAAGCTTTGGGGCGTCGACGGCGGCCGAGGGCGATCTGGCGCAGCTGGTGGTGAAGGCGTTTTCGTCGGTGGAGAAGCTGCGCTTCGTCAGCTCGGGAACTGAGGCGACGATGACGGCGATTCGGCTGGCGCGGGCGTTTACCGGGCGCAAGTACGTGATCAAGTTTGAGGGCTGCTATCACGGGCATTCCGACGGGCTGCTGGTGAAGGCGGGGTCGGGGGTGGCGACGTTCGGGATCCCCGGTTCGGCCGGAGTTCCCGAGGAGATCGCGCACCTGACGCTGGCGCTGCCCTTCAACGCTGTCACGGCTGTCGAGGCGGCGTTCGCGGCGCACCAGGGCGAGATTGCCTGCGTGATTGTAGAGCCGGTGGTGGGGAATGCGGGGTGTATTCCTCCGGAGGCGGGGTACCTGGAGGCGTTGCGCGAGATTACGGCACGCGAGGGGGCGGTGCTGATCTTCGACGAGGTGATGACCGGATTTCGGCTGGCGCTGGGCGGAGCGCAGGAGCTGTTCGACATCACTCCCGATATGACGACGCTGGGGAAGATTGTCGGCGGAGGACTGCCGTGCGCAGCGTTCGGCGGGCGGGCGGAGATCATGAACATGCTGGCTCCGCTGGGACCGGTGTACCAGGCGGGGACGTTGAGCGGGAATCCTCTGGCCATGGCGGCGGGCATTGCGACGGTGGGCTATCTGATCGAGCATCGGGATGAGGTGTATCCGCTGCTGGAGAGGCTGAGCGCGGCGGTGGCCGATGGTGTCGCAGCCGAGGCGGCGAAGGCCGGC
>DATMQL010000113.1:0-14438 GCA_035566815.1 Steroidobacteraceae bacterium
CCGACATCATCGGTGTCATCGACGACATCGCGTTCCAGACCAACCTTCTCGCCCTGAACGCAGCGGTGGAAGCCGCCCGGGCGGGCGAACAGGGCCGCGGCTTCGCGGTCGTCGCCAGCGAGGTCCGCAGTCTCGCCGGCCGCTCGGCCACGGCGGCGAAAGAGATCAAAGAGCTCATCCAGGATTCGGTCAAGAAGGTCGAGGACGGCTCGGTGCTCGTCACCCAGTCCGGCCAGACCCTCGAGAAGATCGTGGCCTCGGTGAAGAAGGTCTCCGACATCGTCGCCGAAATCGCCGCCGCCTCGCGCGAGCAGTCTTCGGGCATCGAGCAGGTCAACCGTGCCGTCATGCAGATGGACGAGCTGACTCAGCAGAACGCGGCCCTCGTCGAAGAGGCCACCGCCGCTTCGCAGGCCATGGCCGAGCAGGTGCGCGGACTCAACGAGATGCTGGCGCGCTACCGGATCGCCGAGGCCGCCCTCAATTCAACAAGCAACAGCGCTGCCGTTCACGCCAGTGGGGCGGCAACGAAATCCCGCCCGGAGACGTCCGTACGTGCGGACCGTCGGGGGGGCCCGCGCCCCTGGGCGGGCAAAACGGGCAAGTCCGGTGCCGCCACGGCGGTGGCGGATGTGGCGCTGTCACCCGCGCGCCAGGCGGTCGCCCGTGCGACCGGCAACGGCGCCGATACCGACTGGCGGGAGTTCTAGAAATGATCGGGACAATCAACGGAGAGCGGCGATGGCCCGGATACTAGCGGTAGATGACTCGGCGGCGATGCGCCAGATGGTGGGCATTACGCTCGCCGGCGCGGGTCACCAGGTGGAGCAGGCCATCGATGGCTGCCAGGCCCTGGAGATCGCCGAAAAGCAGAAGTTCGATCTCGTGATCACCGATGTGAATATGCCGAACATGGACGGCATCACGTTGGTGCGCGAGTTGCGCAACCGCGCAAGCTACAAGTACGTGCCACTCCTGGTGTTGACGACAGAAGCGACGACTGAGCGCAAGCAACAAGGGAAGGCGGCGGGGGCGACTGGTTGGCTTGTGAAACCCTTCAACCCCGAGAGGCTGCTGGCGACCGTCGCCAAAGTGCTCGGTTAGAGTTTTTTTTCATCACTACGATACGAGGACATGTCATGAAATCCGCAAAGAGGATGCTGGTCGCCCTGGCCGTCGCTTATTCAGTGAGTCTCGCGGCTCACGCGGACTGCGTACTGCCACCGGCACCGAGCAAAATTCCCGACGGCAAAACCGCGAGCGAGCAGGAAATGGTCACCGCGATGCAGACGTTGAAGGAATACAACGGCGATGTCGATACCTACCTCAAGTGCCTGGAGTTCGAGGCGAAGCAGAATCGCCTGAGCGCCGGCGACCAGGAGAAGATGCACAACCTGGCCGTGGACACGCTCACGAAGGTTGCCAGCAAGTTCAACGAACAGGTGCGCACCTTCAAGTCGAAGAGCGGCTGAGGGCGAGGCCCGGCACACCGGGGCCGAGCGCCGGCCATGGGCTCGCCCCATGCGGCGAGCGGGTGGCCAGGGACGGCCACCCCGGGCTTGCGCGCAGCATGGAATGCGCAGCGCAATGGCCGGCCGGAAGAAGATCTCTGCCGAAGGTGACCCGCAGAAAATGAAGCGACATACAGACGTTCCGCGTCGAGACGCTCCGACCGACACAAGGAAAAAGGTCGACGTGCCCTCTCAACCTCACCATGCTGCATCGCATGATGATCGCCCCGGTCGAGCCCCTGTCGATACCGGTGTAACCACCAGGCTCCGCGCACTGCACACCCGGGCCGAGCCGGCGAGCCCCGTAGAGGCTGCTGCAGCCCTGATCGAGCTGTGCCTGCACGAGTCGAACGGACCCGTGGAGGAGCTCAGCGGCGCGTTGGCGCGCATGGCGCAGCTCGTGCAAGGCAGGCCCGGTGACGACGATATCCAGGCCCACCACGCGCAACTGGCGCGGGAGGTCGCGGTCTGCATCGAGAACCTGCAGTTTCACGATCGCCTGACACAACAGCTCACCCAGGTGCGCAATCTCCTGGCGACCCTGGCGTTCAGCGATGTGCCCACGGACATGGCGGGCCGCCCGCTGGCGGGCGATCCGCACAACTGGCAGGTGCTGCTCGAGAACCTGCGTGCCCGCTTTACCTCGGACTCGCACCGGATTCTCTTCAACCTGCTGTTGCCTGGCACCGGAGGGCGCACCACCGTTCCAGCGCTGCATGCCAACGAGGGCAGCGTTGAGTTGTTCTGACAGGTCGCCGCCATGATATCCAACCAGCTTCGCGAAGCGCTCGCGGCCCCCAGGGTGCGCGAGTTCGACTTCGGCAACGAAGACTTCGAGGCTTTGCGCCAGCTCGTCAAACGGCTCACGGGAATCAACCTGTCGGACCAGAAGCGCGAGCTCGTGTACGGACGGCTGGCGCGGCGCCTTCGCGTACTGCACCTGCGCACCTTCGCCGAATACCGCGACCTGCTGGCCAGTGATGGCGGCCGCGAGATCGGCGAGTTCTGCAATGCCATCACCACGAATCTGACCTCGTTCTTCCGCGAGTCGCATCACTTCGAGTATCTGCGCGAGCAGGTGTTGCAGCCCATGGTGGCGAATCGCACCGCATCACACCGGGTGCGCATCTGGTCCGCGGGCTGCTCGACCGGGGAGGAGGCTTACTCGCTCGCCATGACGGTGATCGAATCGATCCCCGATCTGCGCACCTGGGATGTGAAGATCCTGGCGACGGACCTCGACTCGGACGTGTTGGCCAAAGCGCAGCGCGGCATCTACGCAGCCGAGCGCGTGCGTGCCATCGGAGCGCAACGACTCTCACGTTTTTTTGCAGAGCGACGTGGACGCGAGGGCGCAACCTACGAGGTGAAGCCGGAACTCACGTCACTCATTACCTTCAAGCAGCTCAACCTCATGCACCCCCTGCCGATGAAGGGTCCACTGGACGCCATCTTCTGCAGGAACGTCGTGATCTATTTCGACAAGGACACCCAGCGCGAGTTGTTCTCCCGCGTCGCACAACTGCAGCGCCCCGGTCACCTGCTATTCCTGGGCCATTCGGAGAGCCTCTTCAAAGTCTCCGAGAGCTACACCCCGATCGGTAAGACCGTGTACCGGCGATCATGACATGAACGCTTTTCTCAACCGCACTGCACCCGTCGAGCCGGGCCCGATGCTGCCGGCGTTCTCGCACATGACGCGTCACTGGGATCCGGACAACGAGCGCTGGGCCGTGAAAATCCTGCCCGGTGAGTATTACGTGACCAAGGGCGACGAGGCGGTCAGTACGGTGCTGGGTTCCTGCATCTCCGCCTGTATCCGCGATCCGAGAATCAACGTGGGTGGCATGAATCACTTCATGCTCCCGGAAGACAAATCCGTCGGGCCCAACAACTGGCTCGATCCCGCCGTGGGACTCGCCACCCGTTACGGCTCGTACGCGATGGAAAGTCTCATCAACGACCTGCTCAAGCTGGGCGCGACGCGCGAGCGGCTGGAGATCAAGCTCTTCGGCGGCGGCCGTATCCTGACCGGGATGACGGACGTCGGCGAGCGCAACATCGATTTCGTCAAGAGCTACATACAGCTCGAAGGGCTGCGCATCGCAGCCGAAGACATGGGCGGCACGCAACCCCGCAAGGTGATCTACTTTCCGGCCAGCGGGCGCTGCAAGCTGCGCAAGCTGCCGCAGGTGGAGAACCGCACCATCAGTCACCACGAGCAGTTGTACCGCGACAGTCTCAAGAAGCAGGCTACGGACGGCGGCGACGTCGATCTGTTCGAATAGGCGCCACCCATATGAACAGCACTACAGCCGTATCCGCCAGCGCCGAAAGGCGCCGGATCAAAGTTCTCATCGTCGATGACTCCGCACTCGTGCGGAGCTTGCTCACCGACATTCTCAAGGCTGACCCGGGCATCGAGGTCGTCGGCGTCGCCAGTGACGCGCACATCGCGCGCGAGAAGATCAAGGCGCTCAACCCCGACGTCCTGACTTTAGACGTCGAGATGCCGAAAATGGATGGCATCACCTTCCTGAAGAACCTCATGCGACTGCGCCCGATGCCGGTCGTCATGGTCTCGTCCCTCACCGAACGCGGCGCGGATGTTACGTTGGACGCTCTCGCGCTCGGCGCGGTGGATTACCTGTCGAAGCCGAAAATCGATCTCGCCGCGACGTTGAAGGACTACGGCGACGAGCTCATCGACAAGATCCGGGCGGCCTCCAAGGCGAGCGTGCGGGCTCTCGATCCGCAGCGCGCTGCGATGATCACCGCCAAGGCGGCGCACAACACCGACGCGGTGTTACCCAAGACTCCGCCGCCCAAACAGCTGCGTACCACGGATCGCATCATTGCGATCGGCGCCTCAACCGGCGGCACCGAGGCGATCAAGGAAGTCCTCATGCGGCTACCGCCGGATACGCCCGGCGTGGTCATTGCGCAACATATTCCGAAGGCCTTCAGCGGCCCGTTCGCGAAGCGAATGAACGACTGCTGCCATGTCACCGTGTACGAGGCGGAGGACGGTCAGCAGGTCCTGGCCGGGCATGCGTACATAGCACCGGGGGACAAGCACCTCATGGTCGTGCGCGATGGCGCGCGCTATGTCTGTCGTCTCGACGATGGCGTGCCCGTAAACCGGCATAAACCCTCGGTGGATGTCCTCTTCCGCTCGGTCGCACAGAACGCAGGTCGCAACGCCATTGGCGCCATCCTGACCGGCATGGGCAAAGACGGTGCCCGCGGTTTGAAGGAGATGCTCGACGCGGGCAGCCGTACGATCGCGCAGGACGAGGCGACGAGCGTGGTCTGGGGGATGCCGGGCGAAGCTGTCACCCTGGGGGCCGCGCAGTACATCCTAGCGCTGGAAAATGTCGCAGGAAAGCTCCTCTCCCTGGCCGACGCGATGGATATCACCCGCGACGCACGCGAGGCGTGAACCGGTTACGGGACTTAGATCTCAAGTGGACCGAGGATAAGCCGCTACCGATTCAAGAGGCAATCCGATGAATACTGCTGCTGCCCAGGCCCAGAAGAGCACCGTCGACGCGGAAGCGTTCGCTTTCGTGCAGGCGTTGGCCTCCGAGCTATCCAGGGGCAAGGTCGACCTCCCCAGCTTTCCGGATATCGCACTGCGCGTCCGAAAAGTGCTGGGCGACGAGGATGTCACCCAGGAACAGGTGGTGCGGGTCGTCGGCTCCGAGCCGGCGCTGGCCGCGCGTCTGATGCAGATTGCCAACTCGGCGGCGCTCAACTTCACCGGGAAGCCGATCAACGATCTGCGTACCGCCATCAATCGCATGGGCCACAACATGGTCCGCAGTGCAGCAATCGCCTTCGCGATGTCGCAGCTGAAGAAAGTCGATTCCCTGAAAGGCCTGGAGAAGCCGCTCGACGACCTGTGGAAGAGCAGCGCCGCCGTGGCGGCGATGTCACACGCTGTTGCGAAGCGCTACAGCAAGGTCAACCCGGACACCGGCATGCTCGCGGGCCTGCTGCACGGGATCGGCAAGCTGTACATTCTCACGCGCTCGAGCAACCACCCCGCCCTGTTCGCCGACCAGGCGACCTACGGCCAGATCGTGCGCGACTGGCACAGCCCCGTGGCCAAGGCGCTGCTGGAGAACTGGGACATGGCCGAGGAAATCGTCGTCGCCGTGAGCGACTACGAGGACCTGGAGCGCGAGCACAGTGGCCCTGTGGACCTGACGGATGTGCTCACCGTGGGCAACCTCCTCGCCGCTTTCAAAGAGCACCCGGAATCGCTCGAAATCAACATGCACGACGTCGCCGCCTGCAAGCGCATGAACATCGACCGTGCCAGCTACGAGAAACTCATCGACGAGTCGGAGCACGAAATTGACGCCCTGAGGCAGGCGCTCGGGGTTTGAACCGGGGCGCGTAGCCGGGGGCGCCTAGCCCGGGGCACGTAGCCCGGGGCGCGCAGCCCACATCAGCAGCAACACACATGAACGCATCAGCTTCCACAAGGCCCGGCGACACCAACTCCTCCACTGAGGACGGCAACGTCGCTTTCACCTTTGTGCAGGCACTCGCGGCCGAGCTCTCGGGCGGCAAAGTCGAGCTGCCCGGGTTTCCGCACATCGTGATGCGTGTGCAAAAAGTGTTGGCCGATGAATCCTCCGACGGCGCGCGGATCGTCCGTGTCATCGGCAGCGAGCCGGTGCTTGCCACGCAGCTGGTGCGGATGGCGAACTCGGCGGCCCTGAATCCCAGTGGTGCCAAGGTCACAGATCTGCGTGCCGCGGTCGCCCGCGTGGGACTCGACACCGTGCGTTCCGCGACGATCGCCTTCGCCATCCAGCAGCTGAAAGATGCGCCCGCGCTGAAAGGCCTGGAAAAGCAGCTCGGCGTGCTCTGGCGCCACGGCGTCCAGGTCGCGGCGCTGAGCTACGCGGTCGCCCGCCGCCTGACCAGTGTCAGCGCGGACACCGCCATGCTCGCCGGCCTGCTGCAGGGAATCGGCCGCCTCTACATTCTGACGCGGGCGAGCCGCCATCCCTCACTGTTCGCCGACCCCCTCACCTACCAGACGATCGAGCACGACTGGCACTTGAGTATTGCGGCGGCACTGCTGGAGAACTGGGGCATCGCCGATGAGATCGTCCAGGCGGTGCACGACTCGGAGAATTTCGATCGCGAGACCCGCGGCACGGCGAATCTCGCCGACGTGCTGGTGGTCGCCACGATCCTTGCGGATCTGCAGGGTGAGCCGGCGGTATTGCAGGCGCAGACACAGTGCTCGAAGCCCCTGCAACGGCTGCGTCTCGACTATGCGGCCTGCGATACGTTTCTGAAGGAATCGGCGCAGGAGCTGGCAGCGCTGCGCGACGCGCTCGGCTAGTTTATTGGCGGCAATTCGCGTGCCGCGATTGCCGCGAGCACGCCTAGAGCTGTGACCACACGCGGGCTACGCGCCCCGAGAAAAAGGCGTGGCTTTTTCTCGCGAAAAGTAGGCCGGTTCGGGTCTTGAGCGGCTCGGATCAGGCGGCGCCTAACACTCTACCGGGGCGCGTCGGCGCGTTCGAGCCATTCGCGTTATAGGTGTCGGCCGAGCTGGAACGCCCTGTCAGCACCCCTAACAGTCCCTCCACACGCTTCAACTTCGCGGCCACCAACGTGCCGTTGCGCTCGTTCAGATCGCGACAATCGGCGGCGCGCTTGGCGCATTCGCGCAGGCGGGAAACCAACGTGCCCTGGGGATCGCACCAGACAATGAGGCCCTCGAGGCCTGCGTAGTCGGCCGAGTAACCGTGGAGGCTGCATAGGGAGCGGCGGTGCTCCTCGACGCGGGCGAGAGCCCCTACGCGCTCCTGGCGGGCGAGAACGGTCTTCTCCACGGCAATAGCGTCTTTCGTGCCCAGTACTTCGTATTCGCGCTCGAGGAGGGCGCGTAGCTCATCCAACAGGCCGGCCTCTTCAGCGAGCACCTCGGCAAGGTGTTCGCGGCAGAGGTCCCGATCCAGGGCTTTGGCGTCCACGACGGCTATTCCGCGTCAGATTCCGCTTCGGGCTGATGTTGATTCCCCAGGTGAGCGAGTTCCTTCTCCACCTGCACGAGCTTGTCGGCGATGCCCTGGGCGTTGACCGTGTAGGTCCCCTGCTCGATCGAGCTGCTGATCTGGGCCACCCGGGCGCTATTCACGTCGGGGACCTCACGGACCGCCTGCTCGAGGGCAGCGAGCTGCCGGGCGACTCCCGTAATCTGGACGTTTTCCTGGTTCCCACCGGACGAAGCGTCTGAGCTTTGGGTACCGCCAGCGGCGGCGTCCTGCGGACGCTGCACGGCACGGCCGGCGCCTATAGCGGCGGTCGGACTACTGCCGTCGACTCCACCGATTTTGCTCGACACAGGAACTCTCCTGGGACTTCACTACCTGCTATAGCGGCCGCCATCGGGAGAACTTTAGGGCTGAGATCAAAATCACGTCACCGTATGAGGGCGGTGCGTTATGCAACGTGGCGCGATGACCGCATGACGGCCATAACGCGTCTGGCAAGCCGGGTCAGGCCTCGGTGGCCAGCATCCGGCCGACGGTACCCTGGCCGTAGGCGCCATTACGACGGTAGGTCAGCGTCTCGCGGCCGGACTGGATGAGAGTCCCCAGGCGGGCCCGGACGTGCTGAAGCTGCGTTCCCACCAGGGCCCCATTGCGATCATTGAGCATACGGCAGCGCGTGGCCGCGGCGGCGCATTCGGCCCAGCGCGAGGACAGTGTTCCGGCTGGATCACACCAGCGCAGCAGGCTCTCCAGCCCCTCGGCGTCGAGGGAATAATTTCCGGCGCGGCACAGGGCACGGCGCTCATCGTCCACGCGGGCAATTCGTGCGACACAGCGCTGGCGCTCGTTGATGGCCGTCCCGAGGGCTACCGCGTCACCGGCTACCAGCAGGCCGTGCTCGTGCTCGAGCAGGTCCATGAGCTGGGCCAGGCCCGTGGATTCCTCGGTGATCAGCTGGCTCATCTTCTCGCGACACTGTGCCTGATCCATACCTCAACTCTCGTTTATTGGCTGAAAGTCGCCTGCGGCGCTTTCAGCGGACATTACTTCGCATGACGCCGCCTGCGCGGCCCGGGCAAAAGGCGTGGCTTTTGCCGGCTGCGCTGTGCCATGCGCCTGCGGCGCTTCAGCGGACATTACTTCGCATACCCGCCGCCTGCGCTCATAGGCCGATCTGCGCCAGCGCATGGTCGGACTGCAGCAGTCCGCTGGCGATCCTGTCCGCCGAAATCCTGTAGCTGCCATCCGCGAGCGACTGGGTGATGCGCGCGACGCGATTCTGGTCGACCGCCGGCATCGAGCTCAGTTTCTGCCCGAGGCTGGCGAGTTGCGACGCCGTGCTGGTGATCTGCACCTCTTCGTTGCCGCCCGACTGCGAACTGGCGGTCGTGGCGGGCGAGGTGTTATCCCGAGCGGATTGCGGGGTACGGTTGGTCGCCCCCGCTGGGGATTCCCTCGCTTGCCGCTCGGTCGCCCCCGCTGGGGATTCCCTCGCTTGCCGCTCGGTCGCCACCGATGTAGCGCCGTTCCCCTGGAAACCATTAATTGTGTTGGCCACTGGTGGCTCTCCGTGTCTCGTACTGCGAACTGGTTATCGACAGGATTCGCGGGAACTGTAGCGGCCGTCTCAGATTCCCGACAGCGGTCACTGCGCTACCCTCACCAGGTCGGGTCCTTCCACCACTCCCTCCACCACTTTCAGGGAACTCAGGTTCTGTACCTTGAGCCGCGTGCCCCCGGCTGCGTCCGCGAGAGCCCTGCCGGCCGCGCGCACTTCGATCCCACCGCCCGCGGCGACCAGGGTGACCTCCTGGCCATGACGGATCACCAGGTCGGGTTTGAACATGTCCATGGTCAGGGTCGCGCCCATGGGCAGCGGCCGCTCCACCGAGCGCGCCTGCAGATCGCTCACACTGGTGAGGAAGGGCGTGGCTAGGCCGGTCACCTTGCGGGGCTCGACAGTCACATCTTCTATAGTGAGGCGCGCATCGCGCGGCACCGGGTGTTTGAGAACGAGAACCGTGATGCGGCTCTCGACCGTGACCGGCACATAGACTTTCCAGCGCACCGGCCCCTGGCAACCGACTCCCACCATGGTTCGCGATTGCAGCGCCGCGCCTGTCGGAAGTTGGGCCTGCAGGCCATCCGTGCAACGAACCAGACGAAGACGGCTATCCAAGGCTCCCGCGGTCACACTCGCTACATTCGCATCGTGTGGCAGCTGTGATTTCACGAAGGACTCGGCCGCGGCACGAATCGATTCCGGTGACTCCGTACGGGCGGCGTCTTGCGCCACGACCGCTACGGTTCCGGCCAGCCAGGTCACCAGTAGCAGTAGTGCGGCGCGACGGCTTTCTGTCACTTTCATTGTCATGCGGGGGGTAGTTGCAAGCCGCGGGCCAGGCGGGCGCACGGAGCGGACCGAAGCCTCTGCGGTGACAGCCCGCCTTCGCAGAGCTGACTTTCAGACGGCGCTCACGCGCGAGGCTTTGCGAGCCAAGCGGCGATTAAAGTCCCTTGCAACCCCGCCGCTAACCTGACACGCATACCGTGGCGCGCCGCTTTTCGGCCGCTCTCCCGGCGGCAGTCTCTTGCCGCCCGCGTGACCCGTCTCACACCCCAACGCACCCTGGAGCGCCTACAGCGGCCTTCCATGCGATTGGCATGCCTATTGCTGTTGCTTTCGCCAAGTCATTCTTTTGACGGACGCAGGCACATGCCACTCAGCATAGATTCGTATCTCGGAGTACAGCAAGACGCACTCAAAGTGCAGTCGAAGCGTATGGAAGTGCTCGCGAAGAATCTCGCGAACGTCGACACGCCTAACTACAAGGCACAGGACATCGACTTCAAGACCGCCCTCGCCCAGGCCGGCTCGCCGGGAGCGGCGCTGCCCCTGGCGACGACGACCTCCAACCAGATAGGCAACAGCGCGACCACCGGCGACATCGATACCTCGGGCGCGCTCAAATATAGAGTCCCGCTCGCTCCCTCGCTCGACGGCAACACCGTCGACGCGCAGCTGGAGCAGGCGGCGTTCGCGGACAACACCGTCCGCTACCAGGCGACCCTGACCTTCCTGACGGGGAGCCTGAAAGACCTGATGACCGCCATCACCGGTCAGTAAGTACGGGAGCAGTCGCCATGTCCTCATTCAAAATATTCGACATCGCGGGCTCCGGGATCTCCGCCCAGTCGGTTCGACTCAACACCGTGGCGAGCAACCTCGCTAACGCCGACAGCGTCAGCGGCGACCCCTCCACGGTCTACAAGGCACGGCACCCGGTATTCGAGAGTGTCAAAGCCTCGGTCGCCGCGCAGGCACTCAACGCGGCCAACGGGACGGACGCGGGCAGCGCCGCGGTCCGTGTTCGCGGCATCGTGGAAAGCACGGCCGACCCGACGGAGCGCTACGAGCCGGGTAATCCGCTCGCCAACGCGGACGGCAATGTCTACTCGCCCAACGTGAACGTCATCGAAGAGATGACCGACATGATTTCGGCCTCGCGCGCTTATCAGAACAACGTCGAGGTCATGAACACCTCGAAACAGCTGATGCTCGCAACCTTGAAGCTCGGCTCCTGAAGCACCGTCAAAATCTGATCGTTAGAGGTCTCGCATGTCATCATCGACAAACCCGGTCGGCTCGAGCACGAGCAATAGCAGCAACAGCTCGTCCAGCGCCATCAGCAGCGCGCTGAACATCACGCCGACCGATTTCCTGACACTCATCACGACGCAGTTGAAGAACCAGAATCCGCTGCAGCCGACGGACCCGACGCAGTTTCTCAGCCAGCTCGAGCAGATGAGCCAGGTGTCCAGCATGCAGTCGATGCAGACCTCGCTGTCGAGCCTGCAGACGAGCCTGCAGTCCACGCAGATGGCCAACGGCACCGCGTTGATCGGTCAGACCGTGCTCACGCCGACCACGACGGCAGCGCTGGACTCGAGCGGCGGTACACTGACCGGTGCGGTGAATCCGCCCTCGGGCGCCAAGAGCGTCACGGTAACCGTGACCAACTCGACCGGCGCGCTCATCAATACCTTCAACGTCGCACCGGCGACTTCCGGACTGACGAATTTCACGTGGAACGGCACCACCACCAGCGGGGCAGCCGCACCCGCCGGGCAATACACGATTGCCGCGACCTCGAGCGACGGCAAGACCAACACGAAGCTCAGCCCGCTCATCGCCGCCACGGTGAAAAGCGTGACGCTCGATTCGTCCACCAATACGCTCGATGTCACTACCGAGAACGGCACCGTCCCACTGAGCAGTGTCGTCAGCATTCTTTAAGGAGCAGAATACATGTCATTCAACGTCGCCCTCACGGGCCTGAACGCCGCCACCCAGGATCTCGCGGTGACCTCCAACAACCTCGCCAACGCCGCGACTGTCGGCTTCAAGAGCTCGCGTGCCGAGTTCGGCGACATCTACGCCGCGACCCAGACCGGCGTGTCATCGACCGCGGTAGGCAACGGCGTCAGGGTTCAGGCAGTCGCCCAGCAGTTCAGCCAGGGCAACGTCGAGACGACTGGCAACAGCCTCGATCTCGCCATCAACGGTAACGGGTTCTTTACGCTCAGCAACGGCGGCGCGATCTCGTACACGCGCGACGGCCAGTTCCAGCTCAACAACGCCGGGCAGGTAGTCACCGCCTCCGGCGCCGCTCTACAGGTCTACGCGCCTCTGCCGACAGGCGGATTCAATACCGGCGGCCTGTCGAATCTGACCCTCACCACGAATGAGAGCGCGCCGCAAGCGACCTCAACCGCGTCGATTACAGCCACCCTGCCCGCGAACGCCACCGTACCGACGACGACACCCTTCAGTCCGTCGCAGCCGTCGAGCTTCACCGACACGACCTCGCTCACAGTCTATGACTCGCTGGGAGCCGCGCATACGGCGTCGCTCTACTTCTCCAAGGGTGCGGCCGCCAATGACTGGTCGGTGCAGACTTACGTCGACGGCAACGCCGTCGGCACGCCGCAGGACCTCCAGTATTCGACCTCCGGTGTACTGACGTCCCCGGCCAATGGCCAGGTCACTTTGCCGGCGTACACACCGGCTACCGGTGCCTCCCCCATGAACATGACGTTCGATTTCAGCCAGACGCAGCAGACCGGCAACACATTCTCGGTTACGGGCGTGCAACAGAACGGCTTCACGACGGGCACACTCACGGGCATCAACATTGACCCCACGGGAATCGTACAGGCGAGCTTCACGAACGGCCGCTCGGTGGACCTCGGGCAGGTCGCCATGGCGAACTTCGCCAATAACCAGGGTCTGCAGCAGAACGGCAACGCGTCCTGGACGGCTACGACCGCCTCGGGCTCCGTGGTGCAGGGCGTTGCCGGCGGCTCCGGCTTCGGCTCCCTCCAATCCGGCGCGCTCGAGCAATCCAACGTCGACACGACTACCGCCCTGGTCAGCATGATTACCGCGCAACGCGACTTCCAGGCGAACGCGCAGATGATCCAGACGCAGGATCAGATCACCCAGACCGTCATCACCGTGACTCAGAACGGGTAAGGCGCGTAAGCGCGCGAGCCGATTATGGACAAGCTCCTATACGTTGCGATGTCGGGTGCGAAGGAAACACTGCGCGCCCAGGCCGCCAACAACCACAACCTCGCGAACGCGAGCACGACCGGCTTCAAGGCCGATCTGAGCGCGTTCCAGGCTCGTGCGGTGAGCGGACCGGGCTATGCGTCGCGCGTGTATGCGCAGGACAATGTGGTCGGCTGGGACTCCTCGGTAGGGTCACAGCAACAGACCGGCAACGCGCTGGACGTGTCCGTGAACGGTACGGGCTACTTCGCCGTACAGGATTCGACCGGAAACGAAGCCTACACGCGCGCCGGCGACCTCCATGTGGATCCGAGCGGTCAGCTCCTCACCGCAACCGGGCAGCCTGTGTTGGGTGACAACGGCCCGATCAGCGTGCCGCCTTATAGCTCGATCACCGTGGCAAAGGACGGCTCGATTTCGATCGTGCCGCTCGGCTCGACCGCACAAACGAATGCCATCGTCGCCCGCATCAAACTCGTCAACCCGCCGGCCAATACGCTGCAGCGGGGAGCGGACGGGCTCTTTCACAGCACGAGCACCGACCCGGTGGAAGCCGACGCCGCGACGACGGTAACTCCCGGCACTCTCGAATCGAGCAATGTGAACATCGCCAGTGCGATGGTGAACATGATCGAGCTGGCGCGCCAGTTCGACATGCAGATCAAAGCGGTGCATGCCGCGGACGACAACGCGCAATCAGCCACCAAATTGCTGCAGTCGACGGGCTGATCCCGCGCTATACCTAATCCTCTGACAGGCCTAATCCTCTAACAGGTACATCCTATGGAACCCGCACTCTGGGCCGCCAAAACCGGTCTCGACGCACAGCAGACTCAAATGACGGTCACGGCGAACAACCTCGCCAACGTCAGCACGACCGGCTTCAAGGCCAGCCGCGGCGTATTCGAGGACCTGCTGTACCAGAACGTCACGCAGGTGGGCGCCAACACTTCGCAGACCACGCAGTCGCCGTCCGGCCTGCAGCTCGGCACGGGCGTACGGATGGTCGCCACGGAAACCATCAATACCCAGGGCAGCCTCAATCAGACGGGTAACTCCCTCGACCTCGCCATCCAGGGGCGCGGCTACTTCCAGGTGCTGCTGCCCAGCGGCACCCTCGCCTACACCCGCGACGGCAGCTTCCAGGTGACCAACACCGGGCAGCTGGTCACCGCGCAGGGCTACCAGGTGCAGCCCGCGATCACTATTCCGACGGGCACGCAGAGCGTCACCATCGGCAGCGACGGCACGGTCAGCGTGCAGCTCGCCAACCAGGCGGCACCCACGACGGTCGGCACGCTGCAGCTCGCCGACTTCATCAACCCG
>DATMQL010000114.1:0-10829 GCA_035566815.1 Steroidobacteraceae bacterium
CATGAGGACACATTGGTGAGGGCGGCGCGCCAGGATCCGGCGCATTGCCTCGATGCCGCTGACGCCCGGCAGCGCGATGTCCATGACAATGACCTGCGGGTCGAGCGTCAACGCGCACTCATAGGCCTGCACCGAATTCGCGGCCTCGCCAACGACCGCGAGCCGCGCGTCCCGCTCGAGAAGCCGCCGGTACCCCTCGCGGACCACCGCATGATCGTCCACCAGCAGAATCGTAATCAGCGACACCGTCACCCCCCGTTCCTAGACCCTTCGACCGGAATCCGCGCCTTCAATTGAAACCCGCTTCCCGGCGTGCTGGAGACCTCCAGGTGACCCGCCAGGGCCGCGACGCGCTCGCGCATGCCGATTAGACCCAACCCCTGCGTCGGCACCTTCGTATCGACACCCACGCCGTCATCCGTAATCGTTACTGTCACGAAGTCCGGAGACCCGTTGCCTGGCGGAGTGCGCTCGAGCCGCATGGTGACCTGGCTCGCCGCGGCGTGCTTCGCGATGTTGTTCAAACCCTCCTGTACAACTCGGTACACCGTCAGAGTCACCGCCTCGGTGAGATCGCCAAACTCACCCGACAATTCCAGGTTCAACCGCACGTCAGGCAGGCGGGGCCGCCAGGTGTCGATGCAATGCTCGAGCGCGGCCCCCAGCCCCAACTCGTCGAGACCGACCGGCCGCAGCTGCCGGATCAGTGAAGTCAGCACCGTATGAATATGATTGCTGTTGGTGACAATCGCCCCCGCCTGCTCGCGCAAGCTGGTGGGATCGGTGAGACGACCGTCCCGAATGGCGACCGCATCGAGCTTGATGACATTCAGGTATTGCCCGAGCTCGTCATGCAACTCCCGGGCGAGGCTCTTCCGCTCGGCTTCCTGCAACCGCACATACTGCTGCGACAGGCGCCGGTTATCCGTCAGCGCGGCCTCCAGTTGCGCCTCCGCGAGCTGCCGGCGGCGCAGCTCGCGCCCCGCCTCGCCATAGCGACGCGCGGCAAACCACGCCAGTCCGGCCGCCAGCACCATCAGCACGGCCGGCAACTCATCGAGTTGGAAACGCTCCCAGGGAGCCGTCCAGCGCCGTAATGCTTCGCTGAAATCGAATTGCACGCACAGGATGGCCATCACGGCGGTGGCGAACGCCACCACGACCGTGTCCTGCCAGACCGCTCTCTCAGGTGCTCGCATCCGGGGACGCTTCTCTCGTGACCGCTTGCCTGCGGACGATTCTATTACGAATGGCGCAGGCGGATCTGCAGCTGGTGCAAACGGTAGTCGATGACGAGCGTATCGACCGTTCCGAGCACATCCATCCCCAGGACGAGCGTCGGCTCGTTATTGAGCTTCCAGCGATCGAATATGAACATGTCGCCGTAGGTTATGTTGACGCCGATGAATTGCAGCGACCCCACGGAAATAGGCGGAGCGCGCATGGTATCACCGGCCTCCACATCCAACGTAACACCCTCGATCTCCGATTTGCTCGTGTCGCGCGCGTTGTGACGCATGAGCGCGCCGCGCAGGGTGTTATTGCCGATAGTGATCTGCGCTCCCGTATCGATGATGGCTTTCGTCCGCACACCGCCCACGAGAACATCGAGCGCCAGCAGATGATCGCGCAACGGGCGCAGCGGCAGTGTGGTGAATCCCGTCCTGCCGAGTTCGCCCTTCGAGCGCATGATCACCACTTTGTCGCGACCGAAGTCGATGAGAATGCGCTTGTCGGAAAGCCCTTCGGTACCGAGCACGCCCTCGGCTCCACCAAACACATCGGCCACGACCGGCAGCACCGACGAGGTCATGGACAGCTCGCCCACATCCATCCGATTGACGGAGATCGTCGGCACGACGGCCGACCCCGTGACACCCGTAACACGTATCGTGGAGAGCGTACCGACGGGAATACCGAGGCTGTTGGCAACCTGCGCCACAATCGCCGAATGCGTCGCGCCGGTATCCAGCACCAGCCGATAGGGGCCCCGGCCATTGATGAGTACCGGCGCCCAGATACGACCGATCCGATCGCGCAACGTAGGGGCTGCGAACCGCGGCTCCGGCGCTTCGATCACGACCTCGGAAATTTCGGCGTCCGGGGGCGCTTCAGCCGCAGGAAGTGCCGCCGCGGGAACGTCGCCCGTGGGAAGTGCAGCCGCGGGAACGCCGCCAGTGGGAATCGTCGCGCCAGCAGGGGCCGGGCTGAGCGCCGGGCTAAGGGTCGAGCTGAGGACCGGGGACGCCGGGGGCATGCCGCCCGACGAGGGGACAGAGGACTGGGGTTCGGCCGCCGCTATAGAACCAACCAACAGCAGGGCAATGACCACGAAACAGGTCACAGCCAAGACAAGTCGCCATGTTCGGCCGACGGCGCTGATCTCATCCCCCTCGGAGTTCCCTCAACTTCCGCGACCGGCTCACACCGGCACGGCACTCCGCAGGCCTCCTAAGCTACACCCATTCCAGCTACTTTCAAAATTACTTTAAAATCAATCGGATACGGTTTACGACTGTAACAGCACCGCGGCGTCGGCATTCCAACTCACATACACCTCGTCGCTCCAGTCGATAGACCACTCCGACGTGCGCCGCTCGTTCTGTGAGAACACCGTGATCAGCTTGCCGCTGGCCGTCTTGACCTGGTAGGTGCAACGGTTGCCCAGGTAGCCGAGCTGATGCACCGTGCCGCGGAGTTGGTTGGCGCGGCTCGCCTCGGCCGGCTGTTTGCTCAAGCGAATCTTCTCCGGCCGTAAAGCCACCCACACGCGCTGCCCGGGAGTAAAGCGCCCAACGTCATCGACGAGCAGATCGCAGCCCGTCTCCCCACAGCTCACGGTCGTAAGACCCGGCGCACAGCTCGCGACGACCCCTTCGAACAAATTGGTCGTGCCCACGAAATCCGCTACGAAGCGGGTCTGCGGAAACTCGTAGATTTCAGCTGGAGTGCCGACCTGCACCACCTTGCCGCGATCCATGACCGCGATACGGGTCGCCAGCGCCATCGCTTCGTCCTGATCGTGGGTCACCACGATGAACGTGATGCCCACCTGGTACTGCAGATCCATCAGCTCGAACTGGGTCTTCTCGCGCAGCTTCTTGTCGAGCGCCGACAGCGGCTCATCCAGCAGCAGCACCTTGGGCCGCCGGATCAGGGCGCGGGCCAGGGCAACCCGTTGCCGCTGACCTCCGGAGAGTTGGTGCGGCTTACGCTGCGCCAGGTGCCCCAGCTGCACCATATCGAGCGCCTCCTGGATACGCTTCTGCCGGGTTGCGGCATCCAGGGGCAGCCGTTTGATCCCGTAGCCGACATTGCGCTCCACCGACATGTGCGGAAAAAGCGCATACGACTGAAACATCATGTTGACCGGCCGCTCGTGGGGCGGCACGGTGCTCATCTCGACACCGTCGATCGAGATCGCACCGCTACTCTGGCGCGCGAATCCCGCCAACATGCGTAACAACGTAGTCTTCCCGCACCCGGAAGCGCCCACGAGCGCGAACATCTCGCCCTTGTAAATCTGCAGGTTGACGTTGTCGACCGCGGTAAAGTTGCCGTAGGTCTTGACCACACCGTCGATGACGATCTGCGGCTTGGCGCTCGGATCGAGCCAGGGGCGATCGGCAACAGGTTTGAGCTGGGTTGCGATCATGCCTCGCTCGCTTCAGTAATCGGAGGGTGGGGTCGCGCGGCGGCGCTCGGGAGCAAAAAACGGGCGCTCGACAATCCGCGCCCGTGCCATGCGGCGCTCCCACACGAGCTCGCGATTCAAATAAATCTCGGCCCAGACACTGAGTCCGGGCTTGATATGAGGTGCGTCCATCATGGCGAGCGCAATATTACGCTTGGCTGTCGGAGACCACGTCGCCGAAGTGACGCTGCCGACCTGGCGCTTCGCCGACGCGTCGGCATAAAGCAGAGCGTTATGGGCCGGCTTGTTACCGTCAATATCGAGCCCGACCAGCAAGCGGCGCGGACCGCGGCGCTGTTCCGCGAGAAGCGCCCGCCGCCCCGTGAAATGTCCTTTCTTGAAATCGACCAACCATCCCAATCCCAGCTCGAGCGGCGAGCGCTCCGTCCCGACGTGCAGGGTGTGCTCAGCCGACACGAAATCGACGTTCGGCATCAGGAATCCCGCCTCGATACGGGCGATATTCAGCGCTCGCGAGCCGATCGGACGAATCAACCGCGTCCGGCCTTCCGCCATCAGCCCGTCCCAGATTTTTTCCGCGTCCGCCGGGCGCATCCACAACTCAAAGCCCAGGTCCCCGGTAAAGCCGGTGCGCGACACCATGATCGGCGCCCCGACCGCCAGGGCGGTCGGGGCCATGAAGTGTGCCAGGTCGAACGGTTTCAGGCCCTCGATACCGGCGAGTCCAAAAGACTTCAGCAGCGCACAGGACGTCGGCCCCTGCACCGCCAGCGCCGCGATGTCCTCGGTGACTTCGGAAATCTCGACATCGAACCCCAGGGCCGAATCCAGCAACCAATCGAGCTGCCGCTCACCGGTACAGAGTCGATATTCCGTGTTACTCAGGCAGAACACCGTGCCGTCATCGATGAGATGGCCGCTATCGTTGCACCAGACGCTGTACGCCACCCTGTCCGGCTTCAATTTGGCCATGTCGCGCGTCATCAACCGGTTCAGATAGCGCGTCGCCCCGGCGCCCGCGATCCGGTATTTCACCATCGGCGTCAGGTCATAAACCGACGTCGCACTCCGGATCGCGAAGTACTCCTGCTCGACGTTCGTGAAAACATCGACAGTCGTATAGCCCGCCCACGGAATGAAACTATCAACCTGGCTCACCGCCCGTGCACGATCGTGGAACGGCGTTTTCAACAGCGGCTGGCGATAGTGCGGCTCGCTCTCGGTCAGCATGTCAGGCCGCCTTCCCTTGCGCGGCCATTCCGCTCTTCATCACCTCGCGCGCCGCATTCCTCCCCGCGACCCCCATGACCCCACCTCCGGGATGAGCCCCCGCGCCACACAGAAACAACCCCTCCAACGGCGTCCGATACTGCGCGGTGCCCGGCACCGGCCGCACCATCAAAAACTGGTCCAACGCCAGCTCCGCATGATGCCAATGCCCTCCCGAAATCCGAAACTCCCGCTCAATATCCAGCGGCGTCAACAACTCCGCGGCGCGCACCGACTCCCGCAACCCCGGCGCATGCTCATCGAGCATCTCGATGAGCAGATTCGTGAGCCCCCCCTTCCCCTCCTCCCAACCACCACCCGCAAGCGGGTAGGGCACGTACTGCACCACCGCCGACAGCACATGTTTGCCCGCAGGTGCCAGAGTCGAATCGACCACACTCGGCACGGTGATTTCCAAAATAGGCGCCGCCGAGAACTCGCCATACTTGGCATGATTGAAGGCGCGCTCCACATATTCGAGCGACGGCGCGAACAACATCCGCCCTCGCAACGCACTCGCATCCAAACCGGTGAACCGCGGCAGCCGGTCGAGCGCCAAATGGAGCTTTGCGGTAAGTCCCCGCGCGCGCAGATGTTTGACCCGGCGGACGAACCCCGTATCGAGGTGCTCGCTACCCAACAGCCGCAAGAACGTGGTCTTAGGATCGGCGCTGGAAATAACGGCAGACGCGAAAACCTGCTCCCCCGACTGCAGAACCACCCCCGCGGCCCGATCCTCCTCGACCAAAATCCTCTCGACCGGAGCCTCCGTTCGAATCACAACCCCCGCGTCGATAGCCGCTTTGGCCAACGCGTCCGACAACGCCCCCAGCCCTCCCTCGGGCAAAGCCAGCGAGCCGCCCGCCGCACCCGCCGCCGCCATACGATAAAGAAGCGTGAATACGGAACCAGGAGAGCGCGGCCCGAAGTTCGACCCCAACACCGCATCGAACCCCAACGCCCCCTTGAGCAATGGAGTCTCGAAATAATCATCCAGCAAATCCTGGACGCACATCCCACCGATCCGCAGCAGCTCGCGCATATCCCGGCGACCCATACTGCGTAACCGCAGACCCAGGCGAGCCAAGGCAAACCGATCCTGCCACGAGTCAGTCCCCAACCGCGGAGGCGTCGTCTCAAACAGCGGTTGCAACGCCGCCGACAGACGCCGCAAAAGCGCCGCGTAAGTCGGAAATGCCTCGGCATCCGCCGGCGAGCGCGCATCCAGCGCGTCGGTGTTCTCCGCGTCGATCAACAACGGCGCACCATCAACAGCCAAAGCAGTCGTAGGCATGCGCTCCGCCACGAGCCGCAGCCCGTGAGCGCCGAGGCTCAACTCCCGCACCAGCGATTCCGGCATCAAGTGGAGCAAGTGCGCGCACGCCGACACCCGAAAGTCCGACACGAACTCGCGCGTCACCGCCGCGCCACCCACCCGGTTCGCCGCCTCCACCACCAGCACCGACCGCCCGCCGCGCGCCAGATAGGTCGCGCAAACCAGCCCGTTATGACCTCCGCCAATCACAACGCAGTCATACTTCCGGCCACCCGCCGCGATCAATCCCCTGCCGGCCGCCCCACCGCCGGCCAACCCGCTACCGCTCGACCCGCCGCCGGCCTCGACGCCGCTCACGACCCCTTCCCCAAATCCCGCAAAATCGCCCCAGCCGCGTTCGCCCCCGGCGCACCCATCACTCCCCCACCCGGATGCGTACTCGATCCGCACATGTACATCCCGCGCACCGGCGCCCGGTACTGCGCATACCCCGGAATCGGCCGATTGAACAACAACTGATCGAACGTCAGCTCCCCCTGAAAGATATTCCCTTCAGTGAGCCCGACCTCATTCTCGATATCCCACGGCGTGCGGATCTCCGCGTGCAGAATGAGATCCTTGAAGTTCGGGCTGTGCGCGGCGATGGTATCGATCACCGTCTTTCCAAACGCCTGGCGCTTGGCCGGATCCCACTCGCCATCCGCGAGACGATAAGGACAATACTGCACAAACACCGACATGTAATGTTTTCCGTCAGGCGCCATCGTCGGATCGATCTGCGACGGAATCAGCATATCGATGTAAGGCGCCCGGGACCAGCGACCCTCCTTCCAGTCGTCGTAGGCGCGCTCCATCATCTCGATGGTGTCGGTGACGTGCATGTCTCCCCGTGTGCTGGGCGACCCCTGCGGGATGGCGGGAAACCGCGGCAGCCCATCGAGCGCGATGTTGAGCTTGCCCGACGAGCCGCGGATCTTGAACTTGCGGACCTGCTCGACGAACTCGAGCGGCAGGTCCTTCGCGTCCATGGTCTCGAGGAAGGTTCTCTTCACATCGAGATTGGAGACCACGATCGACGCGTGTAACTCCTCGCCGCTCTCGAGCACGACCCCAGTCGCCCGTCCATTCCGTACCAGCACCTGGTCCACGGGAGCGCCACTGCGGATCTGGCCTCCGCTGGCTTCGAGCGACGCCGCCAACGCCTTGGTAACCGCGCCCATGCCACCGCGCGCAAAACCCCACGCCCCAACAGCGCCATCAATACTTCCCATGTAGTGATGGAGAAGAACATACGCCGTGCCCGGAGACCTCGGCCCGAGAGCAGTACCGATGATGGAGCTCCCTGCAAGATGTGCCTTCACAATATCGCTCTCGAAGTACTCGTCGAGAAAATCAGCGCAACTCATCGTCCAGAAGCGAAGCGTGTCGTACATCCGCTCCTCACCCAGGCGATGGAAATGCTTCCCGAGATACAGCAGCTCCATGATGTCACGGGGTTTGAAAGACGTCGGATCTGGCGGCTCGCGCAGCAACAGCGGCTTGATGAAGCGACACTGACGCAACATGTCGCGCAGATACCGCTCGTAGGCTTCCGCATCCCGCTTCGAATGACGAGCGATCTCCCGGCGCAGCGCATCGTGATTGTCGTAAAGCGCCAGGTGCTCCCCATTGTGCATCAGCGTGCATCCCCCCTCATACGGAATGATCTGCAGGCCAAAACGCGGCAGCTCCAGGCCCCGGATAATCTCCGTGCGCAGCAGGCTGCATACGTACGAGCAATTCGAATACGTGAAATTTTCGTAGAGCTGGCGGCTGACCGCAGCGCCACCGATGTAGGCGTTACGCTCGAGAACCAGCACGTCCAGCCCCGCCCGGGCCAGGTAACACGCCGCCACGAGCCCGTTGTGGCCGGCGCCTACGACGATCGCATCATGGCGCCTGCCGCTGTTGGATCCCATGACGGCGCCTCTCAGGCCGGCACTCTACGCGTGGTCGCTGTCTTCACAGAACGCAGTGTCGTGTCGATCGCAATCTCGAACGCGGCGAGAGTGTCCTGCAGACACGAATCATCATGCGCGGCCGACACAAACCAGGGCTCGCGCGAATCCGGCTCGCACAGAATGCACTCGTCGTGCAACACCTTCGCGGTAGCGTCGTAGAAAGTGTAATCGCTGCCCTTCCAATCGCGATAGGTTCGCGGCGGATCATGCGCAAAATACAACCCGCTCATGGAGGGATGTCCGACAAAGCTATGCGCGACGCCCCGGGCCTTCAGGATCGAGCTCATCCCATTGCGCAGTTGAGTTCCATATCGCGCGATGTGCTCCAACGCATCCGTCTCGTCGAGAATCTCCAGAGTCTTGTCCGCCGCGGCCAGCGAGACCGGGTGCGCGGTGTACGTGCCACCGTGAGCGACACCACGACCGATCTTCCGCATGATCTCTTCACGGCCCGCGAGTACGGAGATCGGATAGCCATTCGCCACCGCCTTGGCGAAAGTGCATAGATCGGCGTGCACGCCGTACAACTCCTGCACACCGCCGCGGGCAACACGGAATCCCGTCTTCACCTCGTCGATCACCAGCAGCACGCCGTGCTTATCGCACAGGGCGCGCGCCGCCCGCAGGTACTCCGGGTCGGCCGCGATCCCCAGGCAGTTACCCATGATGGGCTCGATCAACAGGCAGGCGATCGAGCCAGCATGACGCCGCAACACATCCTCCAGCTGGTTCGCATCATTCGCCTGCACGAAGTGAGCGAAATTCCGCGTACTCAGCGGCACTCCCTCGCTGTAGGGAACGACCTCGGGGTCCCCGACCTGCTTCCACTTATCCATCGGCGTGTACCACATGGCCGCGTCGAACAGGCCGTGATAACTCCCTTCGAGAATGACGTAGTCATCCTTTCCCGTGTACGCGCGTGCGAGGCGCAATGCCGCCATGACCGCCTCGGTACCCGAGTTGGAAAACCGGACGAGCTCGGCGGCCGGAACCATCTTCGAGATCCGCTCGGCGACCTTGAGCTCCATTTCCGTCGACAGTGCAAACACGCCACCCACATTCATGCCAGCGCGTGCAGCCTCATCCACACGCGCGTCCGCATAGCCGAGAATCGCCGGGCCATAACCCATGCGGTAATCAACATAGACGTTGTCATCCAGATCGGTGACACGCGCGCCACGCCCCTGCTTCACGTACACGGTGCGGCCTTCACCCCAAAAACGGAAGTTGGAGGCGACACCCAGCGGCAGACGGGTGAGCGCGCGACGGAAATGCTCTTGGTTTCGGGTCATGGTTCTGGTCATGGCCGCGCTCTCGCTCGAGGGATTGTTCATCGGACGGTAACACCGCGCGTGCAACCCGTCTATATGTTCATATAAATTTATCTGCTATAATTAAATGGCCATATAAATCCCAGACTCGACGCTTGCGGGGAAAAAGCCCATGAATTCAATCCATCACGAATGGGTCGAGCCCACCCCCCTGCCCCTGCCGCGCGCCCTGCCTGCATGGACATACAGTCATCCCGAGATGACCCGGCTCGAATACGAGCGGATCCTGAGGCCGAGCTGGCAGATCGTCTGCCACGTGAACTCCATTCCGAAGAGCGGCGACTACGTCGCGGTCGAACTCGGTTCCGACAGCGTGGTAGCCGTTCGCACTTCGCAGGGGACGATCCGCGCATTCCACAATGTGTGCCGCCACCGCGGCGCGCGGATTCTCGACGGCACCGGCAATTGCCCGGGTGCCATCACCTGCCCGTATCACGGCTGGTCCTACAAGCTCTCGGGTGAGTTGATCGGCATGCCCGTGCGGGAAAGTTTCCCCGGGCTGGATCGCTCGCATTTCGCGCTGAAGCCGGTCACGTCGCAAATCGTGTTTGGCTTCGTGTTTGTGTCACTCGCCGGCACGCCACCGCCGTTGGAACAGGTCTGGAGCGGTTGCGCGGCAGAATTCGCACCGCACCGTTTCGAGGACATGGTCCCGCTGGGACCGCTCTACACCGAGCACTGGGATTGCGATTGGAAGATCGCCATGGACAACTATCTCGAGTCCTATCACGTGCCGATCGGCCACCCAGGCCTGTTCCGCATGTTCACGCCGGACTACGAGGACCAGATCAACCTGCCCACCGGCGTTGCCCGTGGCATAAGTTGGTTTCGCGACCGGCCCTCGACGCAGTGGAGCGAGCGCATGTACCAACAGCTCGTCGGCAACGTAACCCAGGATCTCCCGGAGGCGCACCGCAGGCGCTGGAGCTTCTACAGCATGCTCCCGAACCTCGGAATCGACGTCTTCCCCGACCAGATGGACTTCTTCCAGGTACTGCCGCGCGGCCCCGGCAAGTGCGTGATCCGCGGCCAGTCGTTCGCGCTACCCGACGACCGACGCGAAATGAAGATCGTTCGATACCTGTCGGCACGCATCAACCGGCAGGTGCAACGTGAGGACGAGTTCCTATGCCGCCGCGTGCAGCAAGGACTGGCGTCGGGCAGCTACGAGCCCGGCCCGCTGTCGCGACTCGAACATTGCATGCTGGAGTTCCACGACCTGCTGCGTGAAAAGATTCCGGAAGCGCGCTACCCGCACGCCCCCGCACGTTTCATGTAGGGAGCCCGGCCCCCGCACC
>DATMQL010000115.1:0-54891 GCA_035566815.1 Steroidobacteraceae bacterium
CGCGCGCGTGCTCGGGCCGGGCGAGGCTTATTATTTCTCCAGCCAGCTGCCACACCGCTTCCGCAATATCGGACGCGAGGTGTGTGAGATCATCAGTGCCAGCACTCCACCGACTTTTTGAAGCGAATGCCTGTATGAACGCAAAACTCAATACGACTTCTTCCTGGCACGAGCGCTCCCGCTCGCTGCGTTTCCGCACCCAGGCCTTCATCGACGGACGTTATGTCGATGCCGCCTCGGGACAGACCTTCGATTGCATCAACCCCTCCAATGGAGCGGTGCTTGCCCGCGTCGCCGCTTGTGACGTGGAGGATGTTAACCGCGCGGTCGCCTCGGCTCGTGCGGTCTTTCGGAAAGGCAGTTGGGCGAATCTCGCGCCCGCGAAGCGTAAGAAGATTCTGCAGCGTTTCGCCGACCTCATTCAGGAGAACGGCGACGAGCTGGCACTGCTCGAGACGCTCGATATGGGAAAACCCATCAGCGACAGCCTGAGCGTCGACATACCGGCTAGCGCGAATTGCATTCGCTGGTATGCCGAGGCGATCGACAAGGTCTACGACGAGGTTGCGCCCACGGGACGCGAAACACTCGCGTTGATTACTCGCGAGCCCATGGGTGTGGTCGGCGCGATCGTGCCTTGGAATTTCCCGCTGCTCATGGCGGCGTGGAAAATCGGTCCGGTGCTGGCTGCAGGTAACTCCCTGGTGCTCAAGCCCTCGGAGAAATCGCCTCTGACGGCGATCCGGATCGCCGAGATCGCCATCGAGGCGGGTCTGCCGGCGGGCGTGTTGAATGTCGTGCCGGGCTTCGGACAGACGGCCGGCAAGGCGCTCGCTCTGCACATGGACGTCGATTGCATCACCTTCACCGGCTCGACCGCGACCGGCGGCCTGGTGATGCAGTACGCCGGGCAGTCGAATCTGAAGCGCGTGTCGGTGGAGTGTGGGGGTAAGTCGCCTAACATCGTCATGGCGGATTATCCCGACGTCGAGCGGGCGGCGGCCGCCGCGGCTACGGCTATCTTTTTCAACCAGGGCGAGGTGTGCTCGGCGGGCTCACGGCTGTTGGTGCACGAAAGTATCAAAGATGCCGTGCTGGAGAAGGTGCAGGCATTCAGCCGGACCATGCAGCCGGGCGATCCGCTCGATCCGGCCACGAAACTCGGCGCCATCGTGGACGAGATCCAGATGAAGCGGGTGTTGGGCTTTGTCGAGGCCGGGCGTCGCGACGGGGCGAAGCTGCGCTTCGGCGGCGAGCGTGTTCGGACGGACTCCGGCGGCTATTTCATCGAGCCGACCGTGTTCGAAGGTGTACGGCCGAATATGACGATTGCGCGGGAAGAGATCTTTGGGCCGGTGCTTTCGGCCATCACGTTCAAGACCGTCGAGGAAGCGATCGAGATCGCCAACGACGTGATTTACGGCCTCGTCTCGGCGGTTTGGACGCGGGATATCACTGTCGCCCATCGTGTTGCGAAGGCCCTCCGCGCCGGTACGGTCTTCGTGAACTGCTATGACGCGGACGACATCACCGTGCCGTTCGGCGGCTTCAAGCAGTCGGGCATCGGGCGCGACAAGTCGCTGCATGCGTTGGAAAAGTACACCGAGCTGAAGACGACCTGGATAGACCTGTCCTGAGTACCGCGCCTCTGCAATTTCTGGTCAGCTCCCCGCGGGGGCTGTCGGACCTGCTGGCGCGCGAGTTGGTTGCGCTGGGCGCGACGGATGCGCGTGAGCGGTCGACGGGAGTCACGTTCTCGGCGGAACTGGAGGTCGCGTATCGGGCGTGCCTGTGGTCGCGCGTGGCGAATCGGGTATTTCTCGAGTTAGCGCGGTTTGATGCGGTCGACGCGGATGGGTTTTACACCGCTGTTCGCGAGATTGACTGGACCGAGCATCTCGGGCCGGAGGCCACGCTTGCGTGCGATTTCAGCGGGCAACATCCCGCGATCACGCATACACATTTCGGCGCGCTAAAGCTGAAGGACGCTATCGTCGACTCGGTGCGCGATTCACGCGCGTGGCGGCCGAGTGTGGAGCTCGAGCGGCCCAGTGTGCGCGTTCACGCGCATGCTCATGGGAATAGCTTTGTGGTGTCGTTGGACTTGTCTGGCGAGAGTCTGCACCGCCGGGGTTACCGGGGGGCCGCCGGAGAGGCGCCGCTGAAGGAGAATGTGGCGGCGGGCGTTTTGTTGCGGTCGGGTTGGGGGGATCTTGCGGCCGGCACTACGGAATTCCTCGATCCCATGTGTGGATCGGGGACGTTTGTGATCGAGGCGGCGCTGATTGCCTCCGATCGGGCGCCGGGGCTCGATCGGGAATACTTTGGGTTTCTGGGGTGGGCCGGGCACAACGTCGACGCTTGGGAGCGCTTGCTTGTTGAGGCGCGTGCGCGGGCGCGTGCCGGTATGGATGCTGCGGTTGCCCGGGGGCTCGAAGGGGCCATCCGCGGGCGGGATCGGGATTCGGGTGCGGTGCGGAACGCTCGTGGGAATGCTGAGCGGGCGGGGGTGCAGCGGCTGGTTAGGTTTGATGTTGGGGTGTTGGCGGATGCGGCGCCGATGGAGCGGGTGCGGGTGAAAGGCGCTTCGGCGGAGGACGCAGAGGGCGGTCTGTCGCTGCCGGCCGCGGGGGATCTGGCGCGGGCTACCGAGACCCGCCCGATGCGGTCGACCGAGGAGGCTGCGATTGAGCCGCCCATGGCCGCGTCCCTGGCCCCTGCAGCGGCGGGCTTGCTTTGCACTAATCCCCCCTACGGGGTACGGCTCGACGATCGTGATACCGCGCGCGCGGTTCATCGCGAGTTAGGTGTCGTTCTTCGCGAGCGCTTCCAAGGTTGGAATGCCGCCGTGTTGACCGGCACGCCGGAGTTCGGTCTGGAGTTGGGCATCCGGGCCCACCGCACGCATACGGTGTGGAACGGCGCGATTGAATGCCGCTTGCTGCGCATGAAGGTAGACACCGGCAGCGCCCGCGAGCCTGGCCGGCTGGGTAAGGGCGACACGAATCTACGTGACACTCCTGGCGCGCAGATGTTCGCGAATCGTCTCGCGAAGAATCTCAAGAAGCAGCAGGCTTGGGCGGACCGCAGCGGCGTGTCGTGTTATCGGCTGTATGACGCTGACATGCCGGAGTATGCGTTTGCTATCGATGTGTATCGGACGATTGGGGAGGCACAGGGCGAGCCGGCGAGCAATACGGCCGACGCTCGTGGGGTCGGCAGAGCGGGGTCGGTCGCAGGAGGCTCTCCGGGCGCGGGCGAATTGACCTGGCTGTACGTCCAGGAGTATGCCGCGCCGGCGGAAATCGAGCTCGAGTCTGTGCGTAAGCGCCGTGGGGAGGCTCTCTCCACACTTGCGGATGTCACCGGTGTTGCTCAAGAGCGCGTCCGCGTCCGAACACGCCGCAAGAACAAACGAGGTGAGCAGTACAGCAAGGTGCAGGATCGCGATAACTATTACGTCGTGATGGAGGACGGTCTGAAGTTTCTCGTGAACTTCGACGACTATCTCGACACGGGTCTGTTCCTCGATCACCGTACGACACGCGGGCGGCTTCGAGCCGCGGCCTCCGGAAAGCGATTCCTGAATCTGTTCGCCTACACCTGTACGGCGACGGTCTACGCTGCCGCGGGCGGCGCCGTGTCGACGACGTCCGTTGATATGTCGAATACCTATCTCAATTGGGCTCAACGCAACTTTGAGCTGAACGGGCTCTCCCCGGATCGCAACGGGCTGGTGCAAGCCGATTGCCGGGTATGGCTGCAAGAGGCGAATCGGAGCCGCGAGCGGTACGACCTCATCTTCATCGATCCTCCGACGTTCTCGAACTCGAAGCGTATGGAAGGGGTGTTCGACGTCGAGCGCGACCACCCGGAGTTCATCGACGGTTGTGTGCGCCTGCTGGCGCCGGGCGGCCTGATCGTGTTTTCGACGAATTCCCAACGGTTCCGGCTGGATGAGTCGCTGTCACAGCGTTACGACGTCCGTGACATCTCCGCCGGGACGTTACCTAAGGACTTCGAGCGTAACCCGCGCATTCACCGGTGTTTCGAAGTACGTGTAGGGTGATAGGCGTCACGCCCCCGGGCCTAAAAGGCGCCTCCGGCCCGCTTTACTTGCCGCCCGGCGTCAGGTAGCGTTAGGTCCATGCTCAAGACCACGAAAACGCGCAAGATTATCAAGAAGCCCTGGGGTGGGGCCCTGGAGACCTTCGCGCGCTGATCGTACGTCGAGAAGCACCGAATCCAAGAGGCCCCGCCGGTAACCCCCGCGGGGCCTCTTCGTTTTGGCGAATCACTATCTTCAAGTCATGGGTTTTGGGGAGTCATAGCATGCAATCTGGTCGTCCTTCCTCGTCGGCGCCCGTCGTGGCAGTCGTTGGCGCCACCGGCGCGGTCGGTGTCGAGTTAATGCAGTGCCTGGAGCAGCGGCGCTTCCCGCTGTCGAACTTGCGGCTGTTCGCGTCCGCGCGCTCCGCCGGTAAGACGCTTCCCTTCCGTGGCAAGCCGGTGACGGTGGAGGAGTTGACCGACGACAGCTTCAGCGGTGTCGACATCGCGTTGTTTTCTGCGGGTGGGAGTCAATCGAAGCGCTTCGCCCCGGCCGCCGTCCGCGCGGGCGCTGTGGTTGTCGACAACTCGTCCGCGTTTCGTATGGACCCCGGTGTGCCGCTCGTAGTGCCGGAGATCAACCCGGAAGCGGTGCGTGAGCACAAGGGCATCATCGCCAACCCCAATTGCTCGACCATTATTTCCATCACGCCGCTGTGGCCCATTCACAAGATCAACCGCATTCAGCGCATGATCGTTGCCACGTACCAGGCTGCTTCCGGTGCCGGAGCCGCGGCGATGGAGGAGTTGCGCGAGTCGACGCGCGCCTACCTCGAAGGCCGCGAGTACAAGAACACCGTTCTGCCGCATCCGTACGCATTCAACCTCTTCAGCCACAACTCGAAGATCGATCCTTCGAACGGCTACAACGAGGAAGAAATCAAGGTGATGCGCGAGACGCACAAGATCTACGGCGACTCGACTATCCGCGTGGCCGCCACCTGCGTTCGGGTTCCGGTACTGCGCGCTCACAGCATCGCCATCAACTTCGAGTGCGAGCGCCCCATCACCCCCGCGCAGGTGCGTGATGTCATGCAAACCGCGCCGGGTGTGAAGGTCGTGGACGATGTCGAGCGCAACTACTTCCCGATGCCGAAGGACGCCTCCGGCCAGGATCCGATTCTCGTCGGCCGTATCCGCCAGGACGTCAGCGACCCCAGCGGCCGCTCCATCGCCTTGTTCGTCGCCGGCGACCAGCTTCTGAAGGGCGCGGCTTTGAATGCCGTGCAGATTGCGGAGTTGTTGCTGAAGTAGCCTACAACAAATCTCTGAGCCTGTAATACAACATCGCGAGCGCCAGGGCCGGGCGGCGCAAGGCGGTGCCGGGAAAGCTGCGGTGGGGGATTTTCGCGAATACGTCGAAGCGCTCGGCGGTGCCGGCGATGGCTTGGGCGACGAGCTTGCCGGCGATGCCGGTAAGGGCGATGCCGTGGCCTGAGAATCCCTGCAGGAAATAGATGTTGGACGCGAGCCTGCCGAAGTTCGGGGCGCGGTTCAGCGTGGCGTCCACGTATCCGCCCCATGAATAGTCGATTCGGGCGTCCGCGAGTTGCGGAAAGACCCGCAACATGCGCTCACGTGTGGCCGCCATCGCATCGAACGAGCCGAAGCCTGAATGGCTGACCCGGCCACCGAACAACAGCCGGTGATCCGCGGAGCAGCGGTAGTAATCCAGCACCCAGTTCATGTCGCAGACGGCGGCGTTGTTGGCGATGAGCTCGCGCGCCCGTTGCGCTCCGAGCGGCTCCGTCGCGACGATGTGCGATCCGATCGGTATGATTTTGGTGGCGAGGGCGGGGGCCGTGTCGCCGAGGTATACATTGCCGCACAGAACCAGGTCGTGCGCGCGAACCTCGCCACGCGGAGTTCGAATCCGCACGGTGGCACCGCTCGTGCCACTAGCCTGTCTGAACCCCAGCGCCCGGGTCCCTTCGAAGATCATTACGCCATTGCTTGCCGCGGCTGCTGCCAACCCGAGTGTGTAGTTGAGCGGATGCAGATGCCCGCTGTACGAGTCGTAGAGGGCGCCGACATAACGCGACGTACCGAGAATCGAGCGCAGCTCATCTCGAGGCACATAACGGACGCTCGTGTATCCGAGTTTGTTTTGCAGTTGGTCGAGCTCGGTGTGCAACTCATGCAGATGTCGCTGTTTCACCGCCGTCATCAGGTAGCCATCCGTCCAGTCGCAGTCGATCCGGTGCCGGCTGATGAGCTCTCTCATCAGTGCGAGCCCTTCGACGGAAACGTCCCACACGGTGCGGGCCGCGGCCGCTCCAATGAGACGCTCGAGTTTTGTTTGGCCGGATGCGACGCCGTGGATCGCCTGGGCACCGCTGCGTCCGGAGGCACCCCAGCCCACGCGGTATTCGTCGAGAAGTACGACCTTGTAGCCGCGTTCGGCGAGATGGAGGGCCGCAGAGCAGCCTGCGATGCCTCCGCCGACCACACAGACATCACAGTCGACAGAACTCTCGAGCTCCGCACGGTCAGGTGCCGCGTGAGCCGAAGCCGCGTAGTACGACTTGATGCGCACAGGACGTGCCACGGGCTTTAGTCCCGGGTTTAGGTGTTTAGGATATTTTGACGCGGGCGGAGGCGAAAGCGCCAGCACCGGAATCGCGAGCCGCGCACGGGGCGGCGAAATGGGCCCGTTCCGGCGCCTGTAGCCCGGCCGCCACCCCTGGACAGCCCCTGCGGCCGCAGGCTCGAGGGGCGCCGAGCGTGTCGGGCAGATTCCGACCTGCGCCTGTGGTCTAATAGGGGCTGAATTGGAGAATTCGCTGGGCAGGGTTGTTTAAAATACTAAACACTTCCCGGCAGCTCGTCATGGCATCCGCTCGCCCACTCATTGGAATTCCCGCCGACCGCCGCATGGTCGGTCAGCACCCGTTTCACATGGTCGGGGAGAAATACGCCTGCGCCGTGCTCGAGGCGTCTGACGCGCTACCCTTACTGATTCCGTCACTGGGCGAGGAGCTTCGTCTCGACGAACTGCTGCAGCGACTGGACGGCATCCTTTTTACGGGAAGCGTCTCGAACGTCGAGCCGCACCACTACGACGGCACGCCGAGCGCGCCCGGGACTCTGCACGACCCCGAGCGTGACGCTACGACGTTGCCTCTCATTCGTAAGGCTGTCCGGGCGGGAGTCCCCGTGCTGGGCGTCTGCCGGGGCTTCCAGGAAATGAACGTCGCGTTCGGGGGCACCCTGCACCAGAAAGTGCACGAGGTGCCAGGCCTAAGCGACCATCGCGAGGATACGACGCTGCCTCTCGACGTCCAGTATGGCCCCGCCCACGAGGTGATCCTCGAGCAGGGTGGGCTTCTACTGGATATAGCCAGCGGCAGTGAACGAATCCAGGTCAATTCTCTGCACTCCCAGGGGATCGCGCGACTCGGCCCGAGTCTTGTCGTCGAAGCGCGATCGGCGACGGACGGCCTGATCGAGGCTTTCCAGGTGCGCGACGCGCAGCGCTTCGCGGTCGCCGTGCAATGGCATCCCGAATGGAAAGTCATGAGTAATCCGTTTTCCCGTGCGCTCTTCGCCGCCTTCGGCGCGGCGAGCCGCGAGCATGCTGAGGCGAAGGTTTCTTCTTCTTCCGGCGCGCAGCGCCGCTAATGTAGCGGGTCGCTTCGACCCGCAGGACAGTCGGGCGAAGCCCTGGGACCAGTGGGCGCAGCCCTAGAGAGAATTATGGCGAGTGAGATCCGGCAGTTCTTCCGCGACCACGGTATTTCCGAGGTAGAGGCCATCATCCCCGACATGGCGGGGATCGCTCGCGGCAAAATCATGCCCGCGGAGAAGTTCGCCGAGGACGGTGGCATGCGGCTGCCTGAGAGCGTCTTCCTGCAGACCGTCACGGGGGATTATCCGCTCGAGCCCGGCGATGCCATGAGCCCGGCCGAAATCGATATCGTCCTCAAAGCCGATCCGAAGACCGTCCGGCGTGTTCCGTGGGCGGCCGAGCCGACGGCGCAGGTGATCCACGACTGTTTCTATTCGGACGGCCGGCGGGTCAATATGGCTCCGCGCCATGTCCTGCGGAATGTGCTCGAGCTTTACGCCCAGCGGGGCTGGGAACCCGTCATCGCGCCCGAGCTCGAGTTTTACCTGATCGAGCAGAACAAGGATGCTGATTACCCGCTCAAGCCGCCCGTGGGGCGCTCGGGTCGCGCCGAGCCGGGAAGGCAGTCGTACAGCATCGCCGCGGTGAACGAGTTCGATCCGCTGTTCGATGACATCTACCAGTTTTGCGAGGACCAGGAGATCGAGATCGACACGCTGATCCACGAGGATGGACCGGCGCAGATGGAGATCAACCTGATCCACGGCTATCCGCTCGCGCTAGCGGACCAGGCCTTCCTGTTCAAGCGCACCGCCCGCGAGGCGGCGCTGCGGCACAAGATCTACGCGACGTTCATGGCGAAGCCCCATGCCAAGGAGCCCGGGAGCGCCATGCATATCCACCAGAGCATCGTGGATATCAAATCGCGCAAGAACATCTTCAGCAACTCGGATGGCACGCCTTCGCAGCTGTTCTTCTCCCACATCGGGGGTCTGCAGAAGTACATGCCTGCGGCGATGGCACTCTTCTGCCCGAACGTTAACTCCTATCGCCGGCTGACGCGTTACCTCTCCGCGCCCATTAATGTGCATTGGGGCTACGACAATCGCACGGCCGGCCTGCGTGTGCCGATGTCCGACGCTGAGGCGCGGCGCGTGGAGAACCGTGTCGGCGGCGCCGACGCCAATCCGTACATTGCGATCGCAGCCTCGCTGGCCTGCGGCTACCTTGGGATGATCGAGGGTCTGCAGCCCAGTGACCCCATCAGTGGCAGCGCACATGATCTGCCGTTTGGGCTGCCGCGATCGCTGGACGAGGCGCTGCGCAGACTGAAGGACTGCGAGCCGCTGGTGAAGCTGCTGGGCGAACAGTTCGTCTCCGCGTTCACTATTGTCAAGGAGGCGGAGTACGAGGTGTTCTTGCAGGTGATCAGCTCCTGGGAGCGGGAGCACCTGCTGCTGAACGTCTAGTCTATGGGCGGCAAATCGCGCGCCGCGATTCCCGCGAGCGCGCCTAGAGCTGTGACCACCCCCGAGGAAAAGGCGTGGCTTTTCCTCGCGAAAAGCATGCCGGTTGGGGCGCGCGCACCGGTTGCCCCACGTCGCGCCGGGGGCGGCGCTTCGTGGGATTCCCTCCGCTGCGCTCCGGTTGCCCCACGTCGCGCCGGGGGCGGCGCTTCGTGGGATTCCCTCCGCTGCGCTCCGGTTGGGGGCGTCCACCGGGCGGCGGCCGCGACCGAGCAGGCGTCCCGGGCCGCCAGACTGTTATATTAATGGCGCCGGTCGCGTGGGGCTCGAATCGCTCGCACCTTCCGGGGGTCTGCGCGGTTCGTCAATCAGAGGCTTCATGAGTACTGCTCTGCGCTCGTTCTGTCTTGGCGCGGTTCTCGCCACGCTATTGGCCGGTTGCTCCGGCGGTTCCAAATCCCCTTCCGACGAAAGTGCCAAGCCAGCGTCCGGCCCTGCCGCGACCGCCGCTTCCGGCGAACCGATGGATGCTGACAAAGTCGTCAACGTCTATAACTGGTCGGACTATATCGACACCACCGTGATAGCCGACTTCGAGAAGGAGTACGGCATCAAGGTCAATTACGACGTCTTCGATTCGAACGAGGTGCTCGAGACCAAGCTCCTCACCGGGCACACCAATTACGACGTCGTAGCCCCTTCGGGCGCCTTCCTCGCGAACCAGATCCAGGCCGGGGTGTACCAGAAGCTCAATAAGGCGCTGCTCCCCAACCTCAAGTACCTCGATCCCGAAGTCGCCAGGAAAGAGGCGCAGTACGATCCGGACAACGCCTATGCGGTGACCTATATGTGGATCACTTCCGGTCCCGGCTACAACACCGAGAAGATCAAGCAGCGCATGCCCGATGCGCCGGTGGATAGCTGGCGGATGCTGTACGACCCGGCCGTGGTCGCGAAATTCGCCGACTGCGGGGTATCGCTCCTGGATGCGCCGACCGAGGTCGTTCCCACCGTGCTCATCTATCTCGGCAAGGATCCCAACAGCACCTCGCTGGATGATTTGCAGGCGGCAGAGAAAGCCCTCCTGGCGATCCGCCCGTACATCCGCTACATCCATTCTTCCCGTTACATAGATGACCTGGCCAACGGGGAAACCTGCTTGGCGTTGGGTTGGTCGGGGGATGTCAAGCAGGCGCACGATCGCGCCAAGGAAGCCGGCAAGGGCATTGACATCGGCTACAACATCCCGAAGGAAGGCGCGATCAGCAACTACGACGTGATGGCTATTCCCGCGGACGCCCCGCACCCCAACAACGCGCACTTGTTCATCAACTTCCTGATGCGGCCGGAGATCGCAGCGCGTAGCACCAACCTGGTCAAGTACGCCAACGGCGATATGCCGACCCCGGCGATCAACGATGCCATACGCAACGACCCGGGCGTCTATCCACCGGCGGATGTCATTGCGAAGTTGCATCCTGAACCCGCACGGACCCCGGACTACCGCCGCATACTGACGCGGATGTGGTTCCGGGTCAAAACCGGCAAGTGAGCGCGCAACTCCAGGTGGACGCGCCAGCAGCAGCCAGCCGCGAGCAGGGCGCCCCGGCGGCATTTGTACGCATCGAGCACGTCACCAAGAAATTTGGTGAGTTCGCGGCCGTGGACGATGTGTCGCTCGACATCCAGCAGGGTGAGATCTTCTGTCTGTTGGGCGGCTCCGGCTCCGGAAAAACGACCCTGTTGAGAATGCTCGCGGGCTTCGAGACGCCGACGACCGGCAAGATCTATATCGACGGCCAGGACATGAGCACGATTCCGCCCTACGAGCGGCGCATCAACATGATGTTCCAGTCCTACGCGCTCTTCCCGCACATGACAGTCGAGAAGAACGTGGCCTTCGGGCTCGAGCAGGAGAAGCTCGGCAAGTCGGAAATCCGCACGCGGGTGGCCGATATTCTCGAGATCGTGAAAATGAGCTCGTTCACGGCCCGCAAGCCCCACCAACTCTCCGGCGGCCAGCGGCAGCGGGTGGCATTGGCGCGCGCGCTGGTGAAACGGCCGAAGCTGCTGCTGCTCGATGAGCCGCTGGCGGCGCTCGACAGAAAGTTGCGCGAGCATACGCAATTCGAGCTCATCAACATTCAGAAGCGCCTCGGGGTGACCTTCATCGTGGTCACACACGACCAGGAAGAGGCGATGACCCTGTCGACACGCATGGGTGTCATGAACCATGGAAAGATCGCCCAAGTGGGTACACCTGCGGCGATCTACGAGTCCCCGGCCACGAAGTTTGTCGCGGATTTCATCGGCTCGGTCAATATGTTCGAAGGCCGTGTCATGGTTCCGGGGACCGGCCGCATCGAATCGGATGAGCTCGGCTGCACGGTCGTCGTAGACCGGAAACTCAACTGCGCCGGTGGCTCGACCGTCTGGACTGCCGTCAGGCCCGAGAAAATCAACATGAGCCGGTCGCTCGAGGACGCGTCCGGGCCGCGCGAGAACCTGGTGCGCGGTACGGTAAAGGAGATCGCCTACATGGGCGATGTCTCGATCTACCTCGTGCAGATCGATTCCGGCAAGACCGTGCGCGTGACGCTTCCCAACATCATGCGGGACGCCGAGCATCGCATTACCCGGGACGAGACGGTATATCTCTCGTGGCACGGCTCCAGCCCGGTCGTGTTGACAGAATAAATGGGAAAGTTCGACAACCGTGCCGGCCGGCGGCTGGTCGCAGGGATCCCCCTGTTCTGGCTGCTGCTGTTTTTTCTCATCCCCTTCATCATCGTTTTGAAGATCTCCTTTTCGGAGGTCCGCCTGGCGATGCCGCCGTACGCGCCCTTGTTGCAGTGGGTGCAGGGCTGGCCCTCGCCAAAACTGCACCTGGGGAATTACGGGTTCCTGTTCACCGACCCGCTCTACATCAGCTCCTACCTGTATTCCCTAAAAGTGGCGGCGGTCTCGACCCTGTGTTGTCTGCTGATCGGCTATCCGATGGCCTACGCCATCTCGCACGCCAGCCCCACCTGGCGCACCGTGTTGTTGATGATGATCGTGCTGCCGTTCTGGACTTCGTTCCTGCTGCGCGTCTATGCGTGGATCGGGCTCCTCAAGAACAACGGGGTGATCAACAACATCCTGATGTATTTCGGGATCATCCACGAGCCGTTGTCCATGCTGCAGAGTGATTTCGCGGTGTATATCGGCATCGTGTATTCGTATCTGCCGTTCATGATCCTGCCGCTGTACGCGAATCTCGAGAAGCACGACAACACCCTGCTGGAGGCTGCCGCCGACCTGGGCGCAACGCCGATGACGGGTTTCTTCCGGATCACCCTGCCGCAGTCCATCGCCGGGATCATCGCCGGGTCGCTGCTCGTCTTCATTCCCGCGGTCGGCGAATACGTCGTACCGTCGCTGCTGGGCCGAACGGACCAGCTCATGATCGGGCGGGTGCTGTCGGATGAGTTCTTCGAGAACCGGGACTGGCCGGTGGCGAGCGCCGTTGCGATTCTCATACTGCTGGCGCTCGTGATCCCGATCATGTTATTCCAACATTTCCAGCGGCGCGAGCTGGAGGCGCAGGAATGACCTCGCGCGGCGTTTTTTCGCGTACGGCGCTGGTGTTCGGGCTCGTCTTTCTGTACGTGCCCATCCTGTCGATGATCGTGTTTTCGTTCAACAACTCGAGACTGGTGACGGTCTGGGATGCCGCCCATTCGCCCACGCTCAAGTGGTACGGCGAGTTGTTGTCGAACGGGCAGATCGTGGGCGCCGCCTGGCTGTCGATCCGGATTGCGCTGGTCTCCGCGACCGGCGCGGTCATTCTGGGAACGCTCACGGGCGTGGCACTGGCACGGTTTGGACCTTTTCGGGGACGGACATTGCTGTCCGGGATGACCACGGCGCCGATCGTGATGCCCGAGGTGATCACGGGTCTTTCACTGCTGCTGATGTTCGTCGCGCTGGAACAGTTCATAGGCTGGCCGAAGGGGTCCGGTGCGCTCACGATCACGCTGTCGCACATTACCTTCTGCATGGCATACGTGACGGTGGTGGTACAGTCACGGCTGGTGGGATTCGACGAGTCGCTGGAAGAGGCCGCGATGGATCTGGGCGCGCGGCCTGCCACGGTGTTCTTCCGCGTGACGCTGCCGCTGATCGTGCCGGCGATTCTGTCCGGTTGGCTGCTGGCGTTCACATTGTCGTGGGACGATCTGGTCATCACACAGTTTGTCGCGGGGCCCGGATCGAGTACTTTGCCGATGGTTATTTTCTCGAAAGTGCGCCTCGGCGTGAGTCCGGACGTGAACGCTCTTGCCACGATCATGGTACTGCTGGTCACGATCGGCATCGTCACTTCCGCGGTGTGGATGCGTTACCAGAACAGGCGTCGCGAGCGCGATGAGCAACTCGCCGCCGCCGCCAACCTTTGAACTGTTAGGGCCATGACACTCAAGATACAGGGATTCGATGTCGGGGGATCTTCGGTGAAGGCCGGGCTCGTCGATGTGCAGGGCGGGCGGCTCATCGGCGAGCTGATATCGGCGCCCACGCCGAGGCCCGCCACGCCCGAGGGAGTCATGCAGGTGATCGCCGGGTTGTCGCGCAGTATGCCCGAGGCGGGTGCTGGTGTTGGAATCGCCCTTCCGAGTGTCGTGCAAAAGGGCAAGGTCCGTACCGCTGCCAACATCGATCATTCCTGGATCGGGACCGACGCTGCCGCACTGGCTGCGAAAGTACTGGGGCGCCCCGCCGAATGCCTGAACGACGCGGATGCCGCCGGCTTCGCGGAAATGCGTTGGGGGGCGGGCAAGGATGAAACCGGCATGGTGTTCATGCTCACCTTCGGAACCGGCATCGGCAGCGCCCTGTTTTACGAGGGACGACTCGTTCCCAACACCGAGTTGGGTCATCTGGAAATGCGCGGCATGGACGCCGAAAAATGGGCCTCGGCGCACGTCAAGACGGCGCAGAATCTCGATTGGCCGGCGTGGATCGAGCGCGTCAACGAGTATCTCGCCCGCATGCAGGCGCTTTTCTGGCCTGACCTGTTTCTCCTGGGCGGTGCGGTGAGCGAGCGCTTCGAGGATTTTGCACCGTTGCTGCGCTCCGAAGCGCGTATTCTGCCAGCACGCTTTGCCGGCCAGGCCGGTGTGATCGGGGCCGCGCTGGCGGCGTCCGAAGCGCGCGCCCACGTTAGATCTGCCGCCGGGATGTCTCATGGAAACCTTCCATCGCAGTAAGTTACCTGACGTCGGCACGACGATTTTCACCGTCATGTCGCGGCGGGCCCGGGAGCTCGGCGCGCTCAACCTCGGCCAGGGCTTCCCGGACTACGAGATCGATCCGCGGCTGACCGCGCTCGTGGCCGCGGCGATGAGCCAGGGTCATAACCAGTACGCTCCGATGGAGGGACTGATGTCCCTGCGCGAGCGGATCGCGCAGAAGCTCTTCATGAGTTATGCGCTGAAAGTGGATCCCGATTCGCAAGTCACCGTAACGCTTGGAGGGACGGAGGCAATCTATTCCGCCATCCAGGCAGTCGTCGGGCCGGGCGACGAGGCGATCATGTTCGATCCGTCGTACGACTCGTACGACCCTGCCGTCCGACTCGCGGGCGGTCGCTGCGTGCGAATTCCTTTGCAGCCGCCGTCGTTTCGTTATGACTGGGACCGGGTGCGCGCTGCCATCAGCGAGCGCACACGCCTCGTGCTGTTCAATACTCCACTGAATCCCGCCTGCACAGCCGCTACGATGGAGGACCTGAATACGCTGGCGGATGTGATCCGGGGTAGGGACATCCTGGTCATGTCAGACGAGGTCTACGAGCACGTGGTGTATGACGGCCGCAAGCATGCCTCCGTCATGATGCAGCCGGAGCTCGCCGGGAAGAGCTTCACCGTTTTCTCGTTCGGCAAGACCATGCACGCCACCGGCTTGCGCGTCGGCTATTGCATAGCGCCCGCGGTGCTCACTCGCGAGCTTCGCAAGGTGCACCAGTTCAATACCTTCAGCATCTCGCATCCTTTCCAACATGCGATCGCGGCCTATCTCACCGAAAAGCCCGATGGCTGGCGCGCCCTGCCGGCCTTTTTCCAGGCGAAACGCGATCGGGTGCGTGATGCGCTCGGGAAGTCGGGGTTCAAGTTGCCGCCCGCGCAGGGCACCTATTTCCAGCTGCTGGATTTCAGCGAGTTTTTTCCTCCCGATGACGTGGGATTCGCGGAACGTCTGTTGACGGAAGCAGGTGTGGCGACGATCCCCTTGTCACCTTTCTACGCGCAAGCGCCAGCGCTCTCGGTCGTGCGGTTGTGTATCGCGAAGCGCGATGCGACCCTCGACGAGGCCGTATTGCGCATCAATGCCTTTGCCTCGCGGTTGGGCCGGGCAGGCGCCTGAGCTGCCATGAAAAAAACTACGCGGGTCAATCATCCTCCGGCGGTCGAGCTACCATCCGACAATCACGCGGTGGTGGCGCCGATCTACCAGACCGTCAAATTCGAGTTCGACACCCTGGCGGAAACGGAGCGCTACTTTCGCGGTGAGCGGCCCGGTTTTTTCTACACACGGGCGTCGAATCCGACGACACGGCAGCTGGAGTTGCTGCTGGCGGAGTTACAGGGGCGTGAAGAGTGCCTGGTGACGGCGTCCGGTGTGGGCGCCATCTCGCAAGCCTTGCTGGCCTTGACGAAGCAGGGCGATCACATCCTGTGTTTCGTCGAAACCTACAACCCGACGCGTTACCTGATTCGCCGCCTGCTCGGGCGGTTCGGCGTGACGCACACCATGATCTCGATCGAGGATATCGCGGGTGTCGAGCGAGCGCTCGCCGCTCATCCCACGCGACTCGTGGTGTTCGAGAGTCCCACGAATCCGGTCACCAAGATTGCCGACATCAAAGCGCTCACCCGCGTGGCAAAGGCGGCCGGCGCCCTGACAGTCATGGACAACACGTTTGCCGGATTCCACCAGCACGGCGAGTACGACGTCGACGTGTTTATCCATAGCCTCACGAAATACGCTTCCGGGGCGGGCGACGTAATGGGCGGCGCTGTCATCGGTCGCAGCGATGTCATCCGCGGCATGCGGAACGATTTCGGCGCGTTGGGTGGCATGCTCGATCCGCATGCGGCGTTTCTGATTCTGCGCGGGTTGAAGACCTATTTCGTGCGCTACCAGGCACAGTCGGCCAGCGCGATGAAGGTCGCCGAGATGTTGGCCGGGCATCCTGCGGTGGCTCGAGTGCACTATCCGGGCCTCTCCACCCATCCGCAATACGCACTCGCACGCGAGCAGATGAAGGATTTCGGCACCATTGTCAGCTTCGACCTCAAGGGCGGGGCGGACGCGGGCGCGAAGTTTTCCGACGCCTTGAAGTTGTTTGCATTGGCCGCGAGCCTCGGTTCTACCGAGTCCCTCGTGGTCGCTCCGCAGATGATGGGTGGCCGGGATCTGACGGCCGAGCAGCACAAGCTCTCGGGGCTCACTGACGGCACGGTGCGGTTGTCGATTGGCCTCGAGGATATCGACGATCTGCTGGACGACGTGAAGCAGGCGCTGGTGGTGGCGCAGTAGCTGGTGATGCGATAGCGTCCTGTATCGCGCTGCTGGTGCCGTCAGGCGTTGCTTGCCACGCGGACGCGGTGCGGGTGGTACGGTAGGACTTCCAGGATCTCTCCTTCTTTCAAACGCGCCTGTACGGTGCGCCAGAACTGCGCGGTCAGGATCTCGCCGTGCATTCTGATCAGAGCCTCCCTTTGTGAATCTGTAAAGGAGAGGAATCGGATGAAGGTCTCCGGGAATACGTCATTGTCGGCGACGTAGAACCAGGCCTCGCCGCGCATTTCGTCTTCGGGGTTGGTGGCCTGGGGCAGATCGCGGAAGTGGCAGTCGGTTATGGCGCAAAGCTCGTCGTAGTCATAGAAGATCACGCGGCCGTGACGCGTTACGCCGAAGTTCTTGAGCAGCAGGTCGCCTGCAAAGATGTTTGTGTAGGCGAGGTCACGGATGCATTGTCCGTAGTCGAGGACGGCGCTCTCGGCCGCTTTGTCGGAGGCGGTGCGCAAGTATAGATTCAGTGGAGTCATCCGGCGCTCGATGTACATGTGATCGAACACCAGGCTGGAGCCGTCCTCACGCACGGTCATCGCGGTCTCGCTCAACAACTCCTCCAGCAGCTCCGGAGCGAACAACTCTTTCGGGAATCGCAGGCGCCTGAATTCCTGCGCGTCGACCAGGCGTCCGGCGCGGTCGTGTTTGAAGACCAGCTGGTACTTGGCCATCACCTCTTCGCGCAGAACGGTCTTCGGATACGGGAATCGGTCACGGATGACTTTGAATACCACGTCGAATGACGGCAGTGTGAAACACACCATGACGAGGCCGCGCTCGCCGGCGGCGTGCACGAACCGATCCCGCGTGTTGCTCAGATGGTGCATGAGCTCGCGATAGCGCTCGGTCTTGCCTTGCCTGGCGCGACCCAGAACCGTGAAGAGCTCACTCACCGGCTTCACGGGCAGGATGGATTTCAGAAACAGAACGGCTTCACCGACACGCTCGAGATCCACGTGAAAGTAGGACCGTGTAAAGCTGAATACGATGCTGACGTCGCCCTCCGAAAGCATGACGGCGTCGACCAGGATCCCACCGTCGGTGTTCTTCAGGGCGATGACGAGCGGGAGCAGGAATTCGCGGCCTACGACGCGGCCCACGATGTAGGCGCGGGCTACCTGGTAAAACACCGGGCGAATCATCTCCACCCGTAAAACTGTGCGGCGCTCGTTGCGCGCGTGGAGAAAGGCCGTTACTTCGTTCGCGACGTGCAGGATGCTGTTATCGAGATCTTTCCAAGGGGATCGGAAACGAACGTCGCCCAGTACATCTTCGAACAGGAGCGCTAGCGAGCCGTGGTTGAGGTAGGTGTTGCTTCCAACCGCGGACGTGATGTTCGCGAGCGGATCGAGGTCCGTCGCGACGAACTCGATTTCCGGCGCAACGCCCACCGTGCCGAACAGGCGGCGCGTGGTCGAACTGAAGAAAGTCTTGGCGAATTCCGGATCGGGGAGGTTTTCGATTTCCGCGGTAAAGTCGTCGCGGATTTGAATCCATAGCAGGCGATCCAACGCGCGCTCGCCCAGTTTCGCCCGGAGCTCCGTGACGGCGCGATTCACAAACTTATCGTACAGATCGATGCGCTCTACCGCGTCTCGCTGACTTCCCTTCGAGTCACGAGCATCGAAACGCACCGGCGCCCGCCGTGTGATGGCTCGGAACTCAGCGTTGTAACGCACAAACGCCCCTGCGATCTCTCTCGCGCTGACGCGTGCGAGGGAGGATGGTGGGGTGGGCATATCCACAGGATCAGTCGAAGTCGGTGGGCAGGTCTCTGTTGAGCTGGTGCTCGTACATCCGCGCGATTTGTGAGGCGAGGGTACGTCCCGTGGAGAGTTCGGGAAGCGCGTGGATGGAGAAGAACTCCACCGCGTCGGTCTCGTCGGAAATCGTCGCGGTGCCGCCTGTGAGCTCGCACAGGAAGAACAGCTTGTAGATGTGGTGAACGGACGGCGGATGAGGGTGCCGGTTCTTGTCGACCAGGGCGGCCAGCTTGAGGGCCTTGGCGTGATAGCCGGACTCCTCGAAAATTTCGCGTACGACCGCTTCCGAGGGGGCATCGTTCACGTCGACCCAGCCGCCTGGCAGGGTCCATTTACCGTCGGAGCGCTCGCGGACGAGCAACACCTTGTCTCCATCGAATGCGGCGCCGCGGACGTCCACCTTCGGGGTGGCGTAGCCGTCTTCGTGGTCCCAGAGGGCCTTGGCCCGACCGACTGGGATGTCGAGCTCGGAGGAAATGATGGAGGCGACCAGTTCCTGCAGCTGCAGGTAACGCTGGCGATCGTAAGAATCGTGAGTGAAGGCGATGCCTGTTTGTGCGATGGCCTGCACTTTGCGCACCCAGGCGAGGATATTTTTGTCGTCTGATGTCGTCATGGCGCGCTTCTCTCGCATCGGCGGGGCTCGTCTCGAAGGCGGCCCGTTCGCCTCGGAACGGGCCGCTCGAGGTGTTTCACTACAGGTTGCGGATCAGCGCATCGCCGAAGGCTGATGTCGACACTTCCTGCGCGCCTTCCATGAGCCGCGCGAAGTCATAAGTCACGATCTTTTCTGCGATCGTCTTGTCCATCGCGCTGATGAGGGCGTCGGCGGCTTCGAACCAGCCCATGTAACGCAGCATCATCTCGCCGGAGAGAATGACCGAGCCGGGATTGACCTTGTCGAGGTTCGCGTATTTCGGAGCCGTGCCGTGCGTTGCTTCGAACACCGCGTGGCCCGTCTTGTAGTTGATGTTACCGCCGGGGGCGATGCCGATGCCGCCGACCTGCGCGGCGAGCGCATCCGAGATGTAGTCGCCGTTGAGGTTGAGTGTCGCAATGACGTCGAATTCATCCGAGCGGGTGAGGACCTGCTGGAGGGCGATGTCCGCGATGGCATCCTTGACGATGAGCCTGCCGGCTTTTTTGGCGGCGTCCATTTCGGAGTTGGCGTCTTTCTCGCCCTTGGCCGCCTTGGTGCGCTCCCACTGTTCCCACGTGTAGGTCTGGGCGCCGAACTCGCGCTCGGCCAGTTGGTAGCCCCAGTTCCGGAAGGCACCTTCGGTGAATTTCTGGATGTTGCCCTTGTGGACCAGGGTGAGGCTCTTGCGCTTGTTCTTGATGGCGTACTCGAGAGCCGAGCGGATGAGGCGCTCCGAGCCTTCCTTCGAGACCGGCTTGATGCCGATACCCGAGGAGTCGGGGAAGCGGATCTTCGCATACGACTTCGGGAAGGCTTGGCGGAACATGTCGAGGAATTTCCTGTTCTCCTCGGTGCCGGTCTCGAATTCTATGCCGGCGTAAATGTCTTCCGTGTTTTCGCGGAAGATCACCATGTCCACTTTCTCGGGGTGCTTCACGGGGGAGGGCACGCCTTTGAACCAGCGCACGGGGCGCAAGCAGACGTACAGGTCGAGAAGCTGCCGCAGGGCCACGTTCAGGGAGCGGATCCCGCCGCCGATGGGCGTGGTCAGCGGTCCCTTGATCGAGACGAGGTAGTCGCGGCAGGCCGTGACGGTTTCGTCCGGCAGCCAGGAATTCAGCAGCTTGTACGATTTCTCGCCCGCGTAGACTTCCATCCAGTGGATCTTGCGCTTGCCGCCATAGGCCTTCTGTACCGCGGCGTCCATGACGCGCACGCTGGCTCGCCAGATATCGGGGCCGGTGCCGTCGCCTTCGATGAAGGGAATGATGGGATTGTCCGGGACGGTGAGCTTACCGTCGTGGATGGTGATCTTCGCGCCCTGGGCGGGCGGCGTGACCTTCGTGGGTGCGGCCGTGGACATTGACGATTCTCCGGATGATTCATCGGCTACCGCGGATACGCGCCGCCGGGCTGGAAATGCTAGCACAGAGGTGCCGGCCGTAGTCTGAGGTCATCGGCGCGGCCTGCACAGGCGGCGGCGGGCTGCTCAATCGCGCTCCGCCGACCGCTGTGAGAGACTTCCCAGCCATTGCCCGCGCGTAGCGCAGCCTGAGCGAGCGTGCGGCGTCAACAGCAATTGCCCGGGGGTCTTGATGTCGTCAATCCTGCGCCAATGTTTTGCCGTGCGGCCGGTTACCGAGGCCGACATGACCGGCGGCAACCGTCTGAAAAGAGTACTGACCGCCTGGTCACTGACAGCGATCGGTCTCGGCGCGACGATCGGTACGGGCATATTCGTGCTGACCGGCCAGGTGGCTGCGCACCAGGCCGGTCCGGCAGTGACTCTGTCGCTCCTGATAGCCGCCTTCGGAAGCGGCCTTGCGGCGCTGTGCTACGCGGAGCTGGCGGCGTTCCTGCCGGTGCCCGGCAGTGCCTATAGTTACACCTACGCCACTCTGGGAGAGGCGGTGGCCTGGTTCATTGGCTGGAATCTGCTCCTCGAGTACGGGATGTCGGCGTCTGCAGTGGCCGTGAGCTGGTCTGCCTACACCGTCAATCTTCTCGAGAGTGCCCACATCCACCTCCCGACGCTGCTGACCAACGCACCTCTGGGATCGGATGCGAATGACCATGTGTTCGTGACTGGCGCGATCTTCAACCTCCCGGCGGCACTGATCATCGCGGCACTGAGCACCGTGTGTTACGTGGGAATGCGCGAGACGGCGGGCGCCAACACGTTCATGGTGTCCTTGAAGGTGGCGATCATCGTCCTCTTCATCGTCGCGGGCATAGCTTACGTCAACCCTTCGAACTGGCATCCCTACATTCCGGCCAACACCCGGCAGTTTGGCCATTTCGGCTGGAGCGGCGTGCTGCAGGGCGCGGGTATCATCTTTTTCTCCTACGTTGGATTCGATACCGCTTCCACGACCGCGCTGGAAGCCCGCAATCCGCAACGTGATCTGCCCTTGGGCATCATCGCGGCACTGGTCATCTCCACCGTCCTGTATGTCGCCATGTCCGCCGTCATCACCGGCATGGTGTCGTATACCCAGCTCGGTGTGGATGCGCCCGTTGCGGTCGCTCTCGATGCTCACCCGCAGCTCAAATGGCTCGGAATATTCGTGAAAATCGGAGCCATCGTCGGCATGACTTCCGTGGTTCTGGGCTCGCTCCTGGGCCAGCCGCGAATCCTGCTCGCGATGGCGGATGACGGCCTGCTCCCACCGGTGATGGCGCGCGTCCATCCACGATTCAAAACTCCACACGTGTCCACCGCGGTGACGGGCGTGATCTTCGCACTGGTCGCGGGCATATTTCCGCTGGACATACTCGCCGATCTCATTTCCATCGGCATCCTGCTGGCGTTCTCGGTTGTCTGTATCGGTGTGCTCGTCTTGCGGCGGACGCGGCCCGATGTTCCGCGGCCATTCCGCGTTCCGTGGGCCCCCTTCACCTGCGTGTTGGGAGCCGTCTTCTGTGCCGGCATGACGTATTTCCTGTCGCGACCTACCTGGATGAGGCTGTTGTACTGGACGATTCTCGGATTTGCGATCTACGCCTCCTACGGTTTCAAACATAGCCGGCTGAGAAAGAGATGACGCAGACGCTGACATCGACGCCCGTCGCTGACGGCTTCTGGATGCCGGCGGAGTTCGAGCCGCATGCGGGTTGCTGGATGTTGTGGCCGGAAAGGCCGGACAACTGGCGGGAAGCGGCGCGGCCCGCGCAGCACGCTTTCGCGGCTGTTGCCGGGGCTATCGCGGAGTTCGAGCCGGTGACCGTCGGTGTCAGCTCGAGCGAGTTCCAGGTCGCCCGCGCATTGCTCGACCCCCGGGTACGCGTGCTCGAGATGTCGCACGACGACTGTTGGATGCGCGACGTGGGGCCGACATTTGTCGTGGATCGGCGCGGCGCCGTGCGCGGCGTGGACTGGCATTTCAATGCCTGGGGCGGCTCACAGGGGGGCCTGTATTTCCCCTGGGACCAGGATGATCTGGTCGCGCGTAAAGTGCTCGAGATCGAGGGCCGCGATCGCTATCGCGCGCCCGTCGTGAATGAGGGAGGCGCGATCCACGTCGATGGTGAAGGGACCGCTCTCGTCACCGAAGAGTGCCTGCTGAACATCAATCGCAACCCCTTGTTGAGTCGCAAGCGGGTGGAAGACTACCTGCGCGACTATCTGAACGTGGCGCGGATCATCTGGCTCGGCAAGGGCGTCTTCAATGATGAGACCGACGGACACATCGACAACCTGGCCTGCTTCGCACGGCCGGGAGAGATCTGTCTCACCTGGACCGACAACAAGCGTGATCCGCAGTACGCGATTTCTCACGATGCGTGGGAGCGCCTGCATGACGAGCGGGACGCGAAGGGGCGGCGACTGAAAGTGACGAAACTACCGATGCCGGGTCCGCTGACGCTGAGTGCCAAAGAGGCGAGCGGCATCATTCCTCGCGAGGGCACGAAGCCGCGCGAGGCCGGCGAGCGTCTCGCCGCGAGTTATGTAAATTTTTATATCGCCAACGGCGGTATTGTCATGCCGCTGCTCGACTCCCGCACCGACCGTGCGGCCGTGTCCCGTGTGAAGCGCTTATTTCCCGACCGGCGCGTGTTGGGAGTGCCGGCGCGGGAGGTTCTGCTGGGCGGCGGCGATATTCACTGCATCACCCAGCAGGTTCCCGCGGCCGGGATCAAGCGGCAGCCGCCGCAATAGTTGGGCTGCCTTTACAGCAGGCGTTGGGCCAGGTCCAACCAGGACCTCTGCGCTTTGCGATAGTGTGCGGGCGCGATGCGCGATTGCTCGAGCAACTCGCGCGCGACTTTCTGTGCCTCGTCGCTGCGTCCCTGGGATTGCAGAAGCTGCGCATAGCGCACGGCGGCCTCCGCACCGGGATATGACGGCGCCAGCGTCCGGTATTCCTCCAACGCTTTCTGGAAGTTGCCTTCCGTCTCCAGCGCGCGGGCGTAGAGGAGATGTCCCTCCGGCGAACGGAAATCCGGATTCAGGCGAATGAGGTCATCGAGTGTGGTGCGCGCCGCGACCGCATCGCCCTTGGCGAACTGGGTCCGCGCGATGCCGAGCATGAGGTTGGGATCATGCTCGTAAAGACCCGTCAGCGCCTGGCGATATTGCGCGATGGCCTCGTCATGCTGACCGTGACGCGAGAGCTCCTCCGCATAGCGCTGCCGGCTGGCGACGTTGCTGCCGACGCGGACTTCGCTTTCGTAACGCCGAAGGTCTGCGGTCGGATCCATCGCTTTCTTGAAGCCGCGCGTGGTGCGTTGGGCTGTGCGGCTTCGGAACAGGTCGGGCAGGATCTCTATCGCGAAGTAGGCAATCATCCCCGGTACGGCCAGGACCGGCAGGATCAGCACCCAGATCCACAGTTGGTTCCGGCCCGTCTTGATGACGTGGATGATGAAACCCGCCTGGACGGCAATGGACAGGATCAGGAACAGCATTCAAATCTCCGCAAACGTAAAGCGTGGTCGTCGCGCATTGAGCCTAACTTCCGGGCCGGCGCGCCACCGGCAGCGTGAAGGCGATGACATAGTCACCGCGTGGCGTATTGAGAACGCCGTGTCCGCCGGCCGCGATGACAATGAACTGTCGTTGGTCGCGGCCCGCACGATAGGTCATCGGAGTCGCCTGTCCGCCGGCCGGAAGGCGATGTTTCCACAATTCGCGCCCGGTCTCGATGTCGAAGGCCCGAAAATAGCTGTCCATTGCCGCTCCGACAAAGACCAGGTCGCCGGCGGTCGCGATGGGTCCGCCCATATTGGGCATCCCGAAATCCCGCGTCGGCGCGAACCAGGGGCCGACGCCCGCGGTCGAGCCCAGCGGTACCTGCCACACTATACGATTGCGGCGCAGGTCGACGCTCACAAGGGTACCCCACGGCGGGGACGTGCACGGCAGGCCCCACGGCGACAGGAGCGGCTCGCGGCGCATCGCATAGGGTGTGCCCGCCTGCTTTGCGAATTCGGAGTTGGGAAAGTTCCCGGAGCGCATCTGGTCCTGCAGTTCGGCCTGGGGAACCAGTGTTACCAGCATCGGCAGGTGGTTCACGGCCGCGATCACGCGTTGCCGTGGCTCGTCGAATACGATGCCACCCCAGTTGACGCCGCCGATATAGCCCGGCGAAACGATGGTGCCTTGAGGATCCGGAGGCGTGAAGATGCCCTCGTTACGATGTTCCGAGAGGAGGTCGCGACACTTGCCCCGGTCCCAGAACGTAACCCCCCAGGCGTCGGCGGGATCGACCGGTTTCTGTGAGACCAGCGAGGCAATGGAGGAGAAGGGTTGTGTTGGCGCGGCCTGCTCGCCCGCGACGAAGCTGGGTGGCACGGGTTTCTCGGTGATCGGAAACAGGGGCTGGCCCTTGGTCCGATCAAACACATAGAGCATGCCGGTCTTGGTGGCCTGGATGACCGCCGGCACGGGGACGCCCTGGACTTCGATGTCGCCCAACACGGGTTGCGCGGCGAGATCGTAATCCCACAGATCGTGATGCACCAGCTGCTGGTGCCATACCAGTTTGCCGCTCTTCGCATCCAACGCCAGGAGCGAGTCGGCGAAGCGATTGCTGCCGAGGCGGGTGCCGCCGAAGAAGTCGGGGCTCGCGGAGCCTGTTGGGACCAGGACCAGGCCGCTGTCCTCATCGATGGACATCGGGCCCCAGGAGTTGCCCGCGCCGGTCGTGGCGGCCTGCGCGAGATTCCACTCCGCGGCGGCGGGGTGCGACGGCGAGTCCGGTATGGGATCGAAGGCCCAGAGCAGCGCACCGTTGCGGGCATCGAAGGCGCGGATGACGCCGCGTTCCACGTCGGATGCCCTGTTGTCACCGATCGCGGAGCCGACCACAACAACATTGCCGTAGATGGCGGGCGGCGACGTCACCAGGTAGTCAGACCTGTCGAGGATGCGCAGACCGTTGGTGAGGTCAACCTGGCCGCCGCTGCCGAAATCCTTACAGGGCTCGCCGGTCCCGGCATCGACTGCCAGTAAACGAGCATCCAACGTCCCCGTGAACACCCGGCGCGTACAGGCACCTGAGTGCTTGCTGTCCGGATCCTCCCAGATACTCACACCGCGTGAGCTTGCCTCGGCATAGGGGCGTGATCGATCGATATGGGGATCGAATCGCCAGCGCTGCACCCCGGTTTCCGGGTCGAGCGCGATCACGATGTTCGTCGGGGTCTCGAGATAGAGGAGGCCGAATGCCAGCACGGGCGTCGCCTCGAAGGACAGTTTGTTGGCGCGAGCGAAACCCGCACCGTTCTCCCCGGTCTGATAAGTCCATGCAACGGTGAGGTGCGTGACGTTCTTGCGGTTGATCTCGTTGAGGCTCGAGAAGTGCTGGCCGAACGTGTCGCCGCCGTAATAGCCCCAGTCGCTGGCGTCGGGCGTCTGAGCGAATGTCGCACCCCCTGTCACGACCGCGCAGGCCGTGGCCGTTACAATTACGGCACGGCGAGATCCTAAGTGCTTAAGCGTCCCCAAGGTCGAGTTTCCGTGGCTGCATGCTGGTATTCTTGCGTGGTGATTTCACCACGGGCGGTCAGGCCCCGTCTCGGGGTATTCGGCGTCATTTGTGCGGCTTTCGGGCTCGCCGCATCAGCCGTCACCTTCGCGCAGGAGGCCCCTGACACCGCTCCTCCGACCGCCTCTGCGCCTCCCCATCGGCCCCGTATCGGCCTCGTCCTGTCGGGCGGCGGTGCGCGTGGCATCGCCCATATCGGCGTACTGAAGGTACTGGAAGAGCAGCACATTCCGATCGATGCGATCGCCGGCACCAGCATGGGGGCCGTGGTGGGTGGTCTCTACGCGAGCGGCCTCACCGCGCGTGAGATCGAGGGCATCATGAGCTCTCTCAATTGGCAGGACGCCTTCCGTGACCGGCCGCCTCGCGAGGATCTCACGCTTCGGCGCAAGCAGGAGGATGAGAATTTTCTGGTCAAGTTCCCGTTGGGCATTCGCGGCCACAAGTTATTGCTGCCCAAGGGTCTGATCCAGGGGCAGCGGCTCAACCAGATTCTGCGGCGTCTCACCCTGCCGGTGGCGCGGATCACAAACTTCGACGAGTTGCCGACGCCTTTCCGGGCCCTCGCCACCGACCTCGAGACAGGCGACGGGGTCACTATCGCCTCGGGCGATCTCACGAGCGCAATGCGCGCCAGCATGTCCGCGCCCGGTGTCTTCGCGCCCGTCGAGCGGGACGGGCGTCTGCTCGTGGACGGTGGGATAAGCGAAAACCTCCCTGTCGACATCGCGCGGTCCATGGGTGTCGACATTCTCATCGTGGTGGATGTCGGATCGCCCCTTCTGACACGGGAGAAGCTCAACAGCGTGCCGGTCATCTCGAACCAGATGATCGCCATCCTCATTCAACGCAATTCCAGGCTGCAGCTCGATAAGCTCCAGGCGCAGGACATCCTGATCGCGCCTCCGTTGGGTGACACGTCGTCATTCGATTTCGGCAACGTCAAGCGTGTCATTGCGGTGGGCGAGCGCGCCGCGCGCGCTTCGGTGGCGCGCTTCGCAGCGCTCGCCATGACGCCGCAGGAAACGGCGCGTTATGCACAGCGTCGCGAGGATGCGCGCCAGGTGACCCCGCCGCGTATCGATTTCGTGCAGGTGGACTCGGGCTCGAAAAACTACTCGGAGCGTCTCAACAGCCTGTTCGACGATCTCACCGGCAAGCCGCTCGACCCGGATGCGCTGGCGCGCCGGATGACGACGCTCTACGGCGAGGGCAGTCTCGACACGCTCGACTACCAGGTCGTGCAGGAAAACGATCACTACGGGCTGCAACTCGACGCGCGCGGGAATTCGATAGGCCCGAACTACGTGCGCTTCGGGCTCAGCCTGCAGGAGGATTTCCAGGGCACCTCGACTTATGACGCCGCGATGCGCTTCGTGATGTCGGAAATCACGCGGCCGGGTGGTGAGTTCGTATGGGATCTGCAGGTCGGGCAGACCTCGCTGGTGGCGACCGAGTTGTTTTTGCCGTTCTCGGAGTTTTCCGGCTGGTTCGTCGATCCGCACGCCCAGATCGCCGCCAGCAACGTGCCGCTGTTCGGCAATCAGAGCCAGGCCGCCGGCGCCGGGAAAACCAACTCCGCGGTGAATCAGACCCAGATCGCGCAGTACCGGCTGCACACCTACGAGTACGGCATCGACGTCGGCAAACAGTTCGGCAACTGGGGCGAGATCCGCACCGGAATTCAACGCGAGGAGGGTCACTCGCACCTGGAGATCGGCGACCCGAGCGACCCGCTGTTGAAGAGTCAGCCGAATCAGGACTTCAGCGTGCACGATTACTTCGTGCGGTTCTCCTACGACCGACTCGACAATGTGAATTTCCCACACAGCGGGCAGCAGGCCTCGTTGCAATGGGATGCCGACCGTAACGTCACCGGCGTCGACAACGTCACCAACCAGGTGGCTTTCAGTTACGTCGGCGCCGCCTCGTTCGGACGTGACACGCTGGTGCTTTCGGCCAACGCGGGCCTGACATTGGAAGGCAATGTCAACGACGTCCGACTGTTGTATCCGCTCGGCGGCTTTCTGAATCTTTCCGGACTGAGGGCGGACTCGCTCCTGGGGCCGGATTTTGCGATCGCACGCGTTCTGTACTACCGGCAGGTGGGACGCGGCGGCCCGGGATATTTCGACTTCCCGACCTACGTCGGCGTCTCGTTCGAGGACGGCAATGTCTGGCAGAGCCGCCGGGATATCACGTTGGGGAATACACGCAAGGACGCCAGCATTTTCCTCGGCATCGACACCTTCCTGGGGCCTATATACGTCGCTACCGGCTTTGACCAGCACGGTAACCAGGCATTTTATTTATTCCTGGGACGGACGTTCTAGACGTTCTAGAGGCCGCGGCTCTCGGAGAGCTTTTCGACCTTCTCGAAGACCAGGGACGGCTTGTCGGTGGCGCGGGAGTACGGGTGCCTGCGGCTCATCTCCGCCAGCGCGGCGTCGCGCTCTTCCGGCGACGGATACCAGTGCAGACGGTGCCATTCCGGGCCCAAAAGCTTACGGAACGGGTCGCCGGGCGGAAGGCTCACGCGAACCCCGTAGGGGCGCAGCTTCTCGATCGGCGGGACACGAAGGTTTTGTGGCTGGCTGATTCCCATAGCCGCGGAAGCTTACGGGCTGAGGTGGCAAGATCGCAAGCCGTCGAAGACAATGGTCTCATGAAAACTATTGCTGAGCCGGCCCGTGCGGTCGATGTCGTTCTGGAAACCGACGTGCTCGTCGTGGGTAGCGGACCGGGGGGGCTCGCGGCAGCGCTCGCCGCCGCACGCGCCGGTGCGCGCACCGCACTAATCGATCGGAACGGCTGCTTCGGTGGCAACATCACACAGGTTGGCGTCGAAGGTTTCGCCTGGTATCGACACGAGCACACCGTGGACTGCGAGGGGATCGGCATCGAGCTCGAGACCCGTGCAACGGCTATGGGCGCCGCGATGCCCGAGCCACAATCGCTCAGTCATGCGCTCGACGCCGAAATGTTCAAGTGGGTTGCCGATGTTCTCGTCGAGGAGGCGGGTATTACTCCGCTGCTGCATCGGCTATGCGTGGCGCCGATCATGGAGAACGGCGCCATCCGTGGTGTGATCACTGAAAGCAAGGCGGGGCGTGAAGCGATCCTCGCCAAGCGCGTCATCGACGCGACGGGCGATGCCGACATCGCGGCGCGCGCCGGCGCGCCGTACCATAAGACGCCGAAAGAGAAGATGATGGCGGCGTCCGTCATGTTCTCCATGTCAGGTGTCAACAAACAGCGCTTCATCGACTCGGTCAAGGCCGATCCGCAGACCTACGCCGACTGGTCCGGCAACGGCGAATGGGACTACGAGACGACGGGTAAGGAGGATCAGCTGTTTTCCCCGTTCCTGCGCAAGCCGTTCAAGAAGGCGCTCGAGGCCGGCATCATTCCGCCGTATCTGCATACGATCGCCGGTACCTGGGGCAGTGTGACCGACCAGGGCGATCTGACCTATCTGAACCTCGTCCACGTACCGGAAATCGACGGCACCGATCCCAACGACCTGACGAAGGGTGAGATCCGTGGCCGTCGCGAGGCGATTTATGCGATGGAGGCGTTACGCAAATTCATGCCGGGTTGCGAGGACGCGAAGTTGCGTAACTTCGGCATGACGCTGGGCATTCGCGACACCCGCAAGATCGACGCTCTCTACAACCTAACCGGGACCGACGTCCGCGAGCAGGCGCGGTTTGACGACGCAATCGGTATTTTTCCCGAGTTCATCGATGGCTACGGCATCCTGATCCTGCCGACGACCGGCCGTTACTGGCACGTACCTTATCGGGCGCTCGTACCCAAGGGTGTCGGCAACCTGCTGGTCGCCGGACGCTGTATCGGTGGTGACAACGTGTCGCATGCTTCGGCTCGCAACATGATGTGTTGTGCCGTCGGCGGCCAGGGTGCAGGTGTTGCCGCCGCCATCTCGCTGCAGCGTGATGAGCCGTTCGACGCACTCAACATCGGGGCGGTACAGAAGGAGCTCGCGCGCCAGGGCGCACGCTTCCGGTGAGTCAGGCCGTCGTCAGCACGGGTGACGAAGCTGGCTATGATCCTTCGCCCCTGCGCTGGTGGGCCCTGGCCCTCTCGGCCATCGCGATTTTCAGCAGTTACTACGAGTCAGATGCGATCGGGCCGATAGCCGACCTGCTCGGGCGGCAACGCGGCCTGACCCAATTGCAGATCGGTGACCTGACCGCTGTCATAAGCCTGCCCAACATCCCACTCGCGGTGATCAACGGACTGCTGGTCGATCGTTATGGTCCCGCCCGCATATCCCTGTGGGCCGCGCTCATCGGCTTTGGCGGCGGTGTGCTGACCGCGATCGGGACGCCCTATGACCTCATGTGGATCGGGCGCTTCGTGTTCGGTGTCAGCGAGGGTGCGATCTTCATCTCTCTGCTGGCGGGACTTGCGCAATGGTTTCCGCGCTCCGGCATCGCGCTGGCCACGGCGCTATTCCTGAGCCTCGCGCGTGTTGGATCTTTCTCGCTCGACACGTCGCCTTCCTGGGCGCGTTCGCTTTATGACGCCGGCTGGCAGCCGCCGTTGTGGCTGGGCGCGGGAATCACCGGCATCGGCCTGCTGGCGGTGATTGCGATTCGGCTGCTCGACTCGAAACGGGTGCCGCTCGTGTCCGCCGGGCCCGCGCTGACCGGGCGAATGTCCTGGTCGGCGATCTGGAAGTTCGACCTGTCATATTGGTACATCCTCGGATTGCACGTGCTCTACGCGGCCGTCTTCTTTCCCTTCCGGCAGACGTTTGCGATCGAGTACCTCCAGCACGCCAAGGGCCTGACATTGCAGCAGGCCGGCAGCGTCAATTCAGGAGTGTTTGCGGCTGCGGTTTTCGCGACCCCGCTGTTTGGATTGCTCGCGGATCGCTTCGGACATCGCGCGCTGATGCTCACTTTCGGGACGCTGCTGTTGCCCCTCACGTTCGTCGTGTTGGGGCTCACGGATCTCAGCCCCTGGATTTCCACCGTGCTCATGGGAGTGAGCTGGTCGCTGGTGCCGGCAGTCATCTGGCCGGCGACAACACTGCTCGTGGAGCAGCGGCGCCTGGGTACCGCGCTCGGCATCATCATCATGTTGCAGAATGTTGCCTTGTGGAGCTCCAACCGCTGCGCCGGCTGGCTGGCGGACCTGGCTGGTGCGGGTGCGGCGAATCCGGGCGGCTACGCCATCATGTTATGGTTTTTCGGTTTGCTCAGCCTTACGGCGCTGACCTCGGTGGTGCTGCTGTGGTGTCGGGAAAGCGGGCCGAACGGTCATGGATTGGAGCTCGCACGACCTGTTACAGGTCGATGACATTTGGTACTTTGCGATGGAAAGTAGTGACCGGGGCCCCGTATGATGGTGGGCCGGTTGCCTGGATGGGTTCATGTCGCGAAGCCAATCGACTCAGAGGTTTGATCTCGCCGTTGTAGGCGCCGGCATCGTTGGCCTCGCCGCGGCCTTGGCCGCTGCCCGGCGCGGATTGCGTGTGATCGTGATCGATCGCGACGCGCAGGCGAACGGCGCGTCCGTCCGCAACTTCGGCTTCATAACCGTCACCGGACAAGACCGCAAATCGATGTGGGCGCGCGCGTGTCGCAGTCGCGAGATATGGCGCGACGTGGCTGCTGCGGCCGGCATACCGATCGTTCACACAGGCCTGTGGGTGACCGCCCGTCGCCCTGAATCGGTGCATGTATTAGAGGCGTTCATGGCGACCGAAATGGCCTCGGGGTGCCGGCTGTTGAGTCCCACCGAGGCGCGCAGGCGTTGCCCGCAATTGGTCGCGCCGGAAATGGCAGTGGTGCTCGAAAGCACTACTGAGCTGCGTGTCGAATCGCGTGAGGCTATTCCGCGTCTTGCTGCATGGCTTTCCGGTGCTCACGGGGTCACCTTCATGCGCGAGACCACCGTACGTGGCATCGACATGCCCAGCGTTCATACATCGCGCGGTACGGTGCAGGCTGATCGGGTGGCTGTTTGCCCCGGAGACGATTTCAACGGGCTGTATCCGGATCGCCTCGGGGCCTATGCCCTCACCCGTTGCAAGTTGCAGATGTTGCGACTGGCCGACCCCGGATTCAAATTGCCCGGCGCGTTGATGTCGGATCTTGGGCTGGTGCGATATCGAGGTTATGCGGATCTGGAAGCAGCCGAACCCCTGAAGACGCGCCTTGCCATCGAACAAGCGGATCATCTGAAGCATGGCGTGCATCTGATCGTCGTGCAAGGTGCGGACGGAAGCCTCGTCGTCGGGGACAGTCATCATTACGCCGCAACTCCAGACCCGTTTTCTTACGAGGAAGTCGATGAGCTGATTCTCGACGAGTTTCGTGCCGCACTGGGAATCGAGCCGCCGCCGACTGTCGAGCGTTGGATCGGGACATACGCCTCTGCCGCCGATCGCCCGGTGTTGATCGACGCTCCTGAAGATTCCGTCCGCCTTGCGATCGTCACTTGCGGCGCGGGTGCGTCCACGGGTTTTGCGATCGGTGAGGAACTGGTCAGCAGTCTTTTCTAAACTGGAGTTGTAACGTGATCCTCAAAGACCGCTTCGACCTGGTCATTTTCGATTGGGCCGGCACGATGGTGGACTTCGGTTGCGAGGCACCGGTCAAGGCGCTGATCGAGGCATTCGGCGCCGAGGGCGTGGTCATGGATGCGGCGACGGTACGACACGATATGGGCAAGGCTAAACGCGATCATGTCCGCAGCCTCCTGGCGGAGCCCCCGGTCGCGGCCGCCTGGCAGAGTCATCACGGCCATGTTGCGAACGAAGAGGACGTCGACATACTCGTCGCGCGTCTCGGTCCGTTGATGCGCGACTACGCGGCGCGCGCTTCCACACTTATACCCGGTGCACGGGAGGCTGTTGACCGGTTACGAGCCGCCGGTTTGAGGATTGCCTCCTCTACCGGATACACGCGTGAAATGATGGAGCACGTTCTATCGCGGGCGGCGGCCCAGGGTTATGCACCCGAGCATGTCGTCTGTTCGGGCGAGGCATCGGCAGGGCGCCCTTCGCCGGCAATGATATTCAAAGCTTGCGCGGAAATGGGCATTTCCCCCTCACGGGTCGTCAAAGTAGACGACGCGGAGGTTGGTATCGCGGAAGGCCGGGCCGCGGGTGCGTTCACTGTCGGAGTCGCATCGGGTAATGCGCTCGGTCTCTCGCTCGAGGACTTTCAGGCACTGTCATTGTCCGAGCGCGAGAAGCGGGTGGGGATTGCCCGCCAGGCGTTGCTCGATGCGGGCGCGGATCTCGTTGTCGGCTCGGTCGCGGAGTTGGTTCCCGCGCTCGAGCGGTCTATAGACGGTAACGGACCAGGGCATCTCCCAGCGCATTCTTGAGCGGCCCGAGCGCGAACTCGTAGTGCTTCCACTGGTCGAGGCCCTCGCGGAAGATCGGCTGCCGAACCTGCTCCGAGCTGGCCGTGCGTACGCTGCGCTCGGTCTTGTAAAACTCGACGCAGGCCGGCTCGAAGTCCAGCCCGCAGAAATCGAGAATCCGCCGCACGTTGTGCTCCAGGTCATCGACCACGTCCTCGTGCCAGACCCGCAGCACCTTCCCCGGTAGCACCTCGTCCCAGTGTTGCATCAGCTCGAGATAGGTCCGGTAGTAGCGGGCGATATCCTCGATGCTGTACGCAAACTCCTGGCCGCTGGCAAACAGCTGTTTCAGATTGCTGAAGCAGCACGCCAGCGGCTCACGCCGAGCGTCGATGATCCGGGCGTTCGGCAGCAGCAGGTGGATCAGGCCGATGTGTCTGAAGTTGTTCGGCATCTTGTCGATGAAGTAGGGCGGGGGCGCGCCAGCCGGGGGCGCCTGCGTCTCGCTCGTGCGGTAGACGCGCGTATCGCTCAAGTATTTTTCCCCCAGGCGCAGGAAGTCCTCGGCCTGAAGGCTCGCGAGCACTCCCGGGTAGCGTGGATTGTCGAGGTCCGGATCGCGCCCCTGCAGATCGAGCGCGATGCGCGGAATGTCGGCGAGTTCCTGGGTTCCCTCGACGAGGGAATGTGACGCCAGGATCTGCTCCAGCAGCGTCGAGCCGGCACGGGGCAGCCCGAGGATGAAAATGGGGTCGGGGCTGCGAGCGCCGACGCCCGCGCGGCTCGCGAAAAACTCACGCGTGCAGACCTCGATCTGCCGGCGCGTGTTGGTCTCAATGATCTCCGGCCGATAGCGGCTTTCCTTTCTCTTCAGGCCGTTACCCTGCTCGTAGAAGCGCCACGACTTCGGGTAATCGCCCCGATCCTCGAACGCCTTGCCGAGCGCGAAGCAGAGGTGATAGCGATCGACGAGCTCAGTGGCGGGCGCGGATTCGTCCGCGACCATCTGCGCGATCTCGCCGTCGGTAAAGCGATAGGTCTTGAGATTCGCGAGGCTCCACCAGGCGTCGCCAAAACTCGGGCGGGCCGCTGCCGCGGCCCGATACGCCTCGATGGATTCTTGCCGCCGTCCCAGGGTCTTGAGTGAATGGGCGACCGAGAGGCGCAGATCGGCCGCCTCCGGCGCGTCAACCAGGAGTTCCCGGTAGAGCGTAATCGCCTTCTCGTGCTCACCGAGCCCAACACATGTCGTCGCGTAGAGCGTCTTGTATTGTTTGTTATGGGGCTCGAGCTTCAGGAGGGCTTCGAGCTCCTTGCGCGCGGCAGCGTGCTTGTGACGCTCTGCCAACACGCAGGCAAAATCATAGCGGGCGGCCTGGTAGCCGGGGGCGAGCTGGAGCACGGCATCGAGCAGGAGCTCCGCATCATCGAGCACATCACGCTCGATGCCGATCCGCGCCAGCAAGCGCATGGCCTCGATGTGATTGCCATGTTGGAGGAGATAGGCGCGGATGATGTTCTCTGCAGGTAGCAGATCGCCGTCAGAGAACAGGGACGTTGCCTGCATGACCTCCGGTGGAAGTCGCTGCAGGGTGGCGACATGCGCGGCGGCCACGCCGGCGTTGTCACTTTGCCCTGTCATCCGATAGAGACCCTCGAGCATGCTCCAGCTGGCGGGCAATGCCGGGTTGATGTTGACTCCCTTGAGGAAGGCATCGATTGCCCGTGGTGCATCCCGCAGTGTGACGTAGCAGTGTCCGCGCTCCTGGTACAAGCGGCTGAATCGCGGATGGTGGCGCTCGAGGCGCTCCAAAGTAGCGAGGGCCTCCGGAATCCGGCCCAGATACCGCTGGCTCATTGCGATGAGGTACAGCACATCGCGGTTTTCGGGTACTTCGACGGCGAGCGTCTCGGCCGCCCGCAAAGCCTCGGCGTGCTGGTGGCTCTTGAGGAGTTCGCGTATGAGGCGAACTTCCGGTTCCACCTGTGAGGTGGTAGGCGCTTCGGCTGCAGTAGAGTCCATCGAGATCCAGGCCAGATCAGGGCGGGCGGCGAATGCCCGCCCTGATTCTACTGCAGGCGGATCGGGTGCCTCAGAACTTGTAGCTGATCTTCAGCCCGAGCACGCGCGGGCGCAGGGGCACTTCCGACTTGATGAACTGCGCCGACGAGGTGAACACGCTGGCGTCGCTGTTGCTCAGGTTGTTGCCGAATACCGAGGCACTCCAATTATCCTTGCTCACGCCAATCGCCGCGTCGTAGGTAGTGTACGCCGGCATCTCATAACGGAGGAACGTCGTGTCGGGCACGGTTTCCGAGTTGCCGTCCTTGTAGGTCGCGGGCTGGTTGAACATGGAGCCCACATGGTTGGCTCCGAACATCGCGTAGGCCTTGTAGTCGCCAAAGGTCCGGTCATAGCGGGCGCGCATGTTGAACTCCGAGGAGGGCGAGAAGGCCGGCACGGTGCCCTCGGCTCCGAACGGGTTCTGGAACGGCACATTCGCCTTCAGACCGGCCGAGTAAACCTGGGTGATGCACTGGCCTAGTGTCGGGCTGCCCGGCTCATTGGAGATCAGGCAGGGGGAACTGGCCTGCCTGGATCGGTTCCATGAGCCCGAACCCTGCAGAGTGAGTCCGTCGGTGACGCGCGCCGTCAACTGCAGCTCGACGCCATTGACGGTGTAGTTTGGCCCCGTGACGCCGAAGGTCGTGTTACCGAGCGAAACAGGGTTGTAGAACAACAGCTGCACGTTGTCCCAGTTCATGTGGTACAGCGACGCGTTCACCTGCAGGCGATGGTCGAGGAACTCCGACTTCACCCCGATTTCGTTGTTGGTCAACGAGTCGGGCGCGTAGCCGCTCGGAGTCTTGTATTGCGGGACGACGCCGCCGGCGTCGTTCAGGATCGTGGCTTTGTCGCGTTGTGAGCGGTTGAAGGCGCCCGGACGGAAGCCTTGCGAGAAGGTGTAGTAGACCATCGCATCAGGCGTGATGTGCCAGGTCAGGTTGCCGCGGCTGCGAAAGCCGGTGTAGGTTTTGCGCAGATTTTCCGCGTCGATGTTGGTTTGCCCGCCCGTGCATTGGCCGTTCGGCACGTTGACGCAACCAGTTCCGGTGGCATAAACGGATCCCGTCTCGAATTCGCTGTAGCGGTACCAGCGCGTGCCGCCCGTTACGGTGAGCACCTTCGGGATGATGTCGTAGTCAACCGAGGTGAAGAATGCGGTCTGCTTGTAACCGCGCTGTGCGTCCTCGCCGAACGCGGTGTTGTCATTGCGCACGCCGGGATCTACAGCGGTGCTTCCTGGAGCCGTCTTGACGTTAGCGACGCAGGGCGCCCCTCCACCCAAAGCGGCGGTTAGGTTATCCGGAGTGCACGACGGGATGGTCTTGTAGAGGAAGTTCATCACGTCCTGGATCTCGAAGTCCTCCCAGTACGCTCCCGCTATCGCACGCGCGCGCCAGTCGTCTGGCGTGCTCAGGCGAAACTCATGGCTCTGATGAGTGTTCCGCACCGTGTCGTGCCAGGAAGTGACCGGCGAGTAACACGTCGGGGTCGTTCCGGATCCGAGCCCACTTCCCCCGGTGCAGCTGTAGTACCACCCGCCCGCGCTGCGCGCGTAGTTGGTGTAGTCGTTGGTCTGGTCGATGTGGCGCACCAGGTAACCGCCGGTATAGACGGCCTTCAGATCGCCGATCTTGCCGTTGACGGTCCAGGAGGTGTCTTCGAACTTATCCTTGTCGTAGGCGGGGGTGAATGCGGTCACCTCCCAGGGGCTGAGCTTCTGGCCGTCGGATCCGATCGGGAATTGCGTGAACTCGCCGTCCGCTTCCATGTTCTGGTAGCTCTGCGCGACCAACACGTCCCAGTCGTCGTTGATTTGATACAAGGCCGAGGCGCGTATGCCGTTATAGTCGACCGGGTTGGAGGCGCGGCCCGCGAGACCGTTATTGTTGACGACCGGGCTGCCCGGCACCGCGCAGTAGGTCGAGGTGGCCGGCAGGCCATTGGGGCAAACGCCGCCGGTCGGCTTGATGCCGGCGTAGAAATTGCCTAAATCGCTGTTCTTGCGGGTGAAGGTGCTCGGAACGTTGTCGATGTAGCCGCCGCGATGGTCGCTATAGATGACGGCGCGCACGGCCAGGGTATCCTGGATGAGCGGCAGGTTGATGGTCGCATTGGCACTGCCGTTGTTGCTTCCATGGGCCGTCGTACCGTAACTCCCCTCGGCATTCCCCTCGGTGACGTTCAGTTTCGGCTTGTTGGTGATGTAGCGGACCGCGCCGGCCTCGGCGCCGCCGCCGAACAACGTACCCTGCGGACCTTCGAGCACCTCCACGCGCTCCATGTCCACGAAGTAGACATCCAGGTTACGCGCCGGGAACGTCAGCGACTGGTCGTCGAGGTAGGTCGCGACGTTCGGGAACTGGGCGATGGTGGCGCTCGACTGGTTACCGGCGAATCCGGCGCTCAGGCCGCGCATGAAGATGTTGCCCGAGCCGGGACCGTTCTGTCCGAAGGTCACGTTCGGCAGGTACTTGATGGCCTCATCGAAGTTCGTGACGTTCAGCTGGCCGAGTTGCTCGCCGGTAATCGCCTGGATGGTGATGGGAACCTGCTGGACGGATTCATTGCGGCGCTGCGCCGTGACCGTCACTTCGGTAATTCCCTCGAAATCACCCGATTCGGCCGCCGGGGCGGCGTGCGCGGCCCCGGCGCCCAGGGCGGACGCGCTCAAAATGGTGGCAATAGCCCGGGATAGCTTGTGATTTGATTTCATTGCTTTAAGTCCGTCCCTAATTGCTCGAATCGAAGTCGGGCGGCAGGCGTGCTGACTCGCCTGTCGTACGGAGGCGTGCGCCTGCCGGGCGCCGCCGGGATTGTTGTGTCAGCTGGAGCGCTTGAGACGAAGGGCCGGGTGAGCTTGCGCCGTGATGCACCGGAATAACATCACCGAGCGCAGGGCTGCACCAATTTCGACCTGACACCGCTTCGTCGCGTGGTGTTTTTGCAACAAGCGCCTGCTGGGTTAGATGTTAGGAGCCCAATGTTGCAGTATGGTGACACACAACCTTACAAGAGAATTGTGTCGGAAGTCGGGAGTGCCTCAGTGGCAGGGCGCGGGGGAGTGTAACGGCAGGATGCGGCAGCGGCCTGGCCTGCAGCGCTCGAGGGGCGCTGCAGGCGGGCTGGCGGTCTGGAGATTCAGTGTCGGGGGATGCGAGCTCGTGGATGCAGCCCCGTAGGTGACGCTACGGTTTCGAGGCGGTGATGTATGCCGTGCGGATAGTCGTCAGCGCGCGTCCGGACTCCACCAACGGCCTCATGATCTCCTCGAAGTATTGTTGTTCTGGCAGAGTGAATTGTTGCGCCAGGATGTCGGTGAGTGCCGGCGCCCAGGGGTGGGGTGAGGTTTCCAGGAAGGTCTTCCAGGACGCGATGTCGGCAGGACGCATGTCGATGTGCAGTTCCAGGTGAATCGGTGTGAAACCGGCCACCCGGGTCAATTCAAACAAGGTGCGCTCGGAGAAGTTCGCGATCGGGCTGGCCGCGAGTTTCTCGGCAGTGTCCGGAAACTGCGCGGCTTTCCAACGGTGCAGCAGCGGCCTGAAACGATCGGTAGGTGCCGCCTGTTGGGGAGGCTCATCGATCATCTTTCTCAAGGCGCAGGCCGCGAACGCGTCGTCCTGGAAGATGGGCTCGGCAAGCGAGATGCGACCGCCCGGTTTCAGGATACGGAGAAACTCCCGCAGGGCGCCGCTCTTGTCGGCAACATAGGCGAGCACGGCCCGCGTCGTGACCACATCGACGGAAGAATCCGGGATGGCGCCGAGTTTGTCCGCGCCACATTCAATGAAAGTGCATTGCTCCCGCACGCCGCGCTCGCTCGCAAGCCCTTCGACATGACGGAGCAACGGGGCGGAGATGTCAGTGAGAACGACGCGGAGGGACGGCCCGACGCGCTCGATGGCGCGGAAGGCTACGAGGCCCGTACCGGTGCCGATATCGGCGAGCGTCATGCCGGGTGCGAGCCGGGCACCATCCAGGACCCGGTCGGCGAAATCTTCCAGGGTGCCGCGGATTTTCTGGTCGAAGGAAGCGTCGCCGCCGTGACGCACATGGAGCAACCATCTCGACCACTCGTCCGAATCGGTACCGGGTTGGGTGTCAGTCATAACTATTCGCGCCTCGCATTTGAGCTCAACGCCGCCAGTTTCTCACGAACTCGTTCCCATCCAGTCGATGTCGGGACGATAATCGAGACCGCGGGCGGCGCGGCGGCTCTACGGTAATCGCACGGCCGCTTGTCCGGCTGTGATCCGTGTGCTAAGTCTACGCACTTGCTTTCCGTTTCTACGGTAGAGCTCAATCGAGGGGGGCTTCGATTGGGGGTTGCGATGGCAAATGAGGGTGCTGGTGCTGCTTCGTTGAGCCGACGCGAGCTGCTGGGGATGATCGGCGCGACCGCCGGTGCGGGCGCCATGTATCAGGCCATGAGCAGTCTCGGCTTTGCGGCGGAATCTCCCTATCGGGGGCCGATCGATCTGCAAGGAGCCCCGCGCGGCGCCTCCGTGCTGGTGCTGGGCGCCGGGATGGCGGGCATGACCGCCGCCTACGAGCTGCGCAACGCCGGCTACCAGGTGCAGGTGTTGGAGTTCAACGGCCGCGCCGGTGGCCGCAACTGGAGCCTGCGTGGTGGTGACACTTACACCGAGCTCGGTGGGGCCACCCAGCATTGCGAGTTCGATAAGGACTTGTACATCAATCCAGGCCCGTGGCGGATCCCGTACCACCACCGCGGTATGCTCAATTACTGCAAGCGGCTCGGCGTTCCGCTGGAAGCGTTCGTCCAGGTCAACTACAACGCGTACCTGCATAACAGTCGTGCCTTCGGCGGTAAGCCGCGGCGCTATCGCGAGATCAAAGCGGATTACCAGGGCCATGTGGCCGAGCTGTTGGCGAAGGCCACCCGGCAGAGTGCGCTCGATGCCTCGGTGAGCAAGGAGGATCGGGAGAAACTGCTCGAATCGCTGCAGGCCTGGGGCGCGCTCGACCGAAACTACTCGTACGTCGCCAGCAGCTCGAGCAGCGAGCGGCGGGGTTACCTGAAGCATCCGGGAGGCGGACTGACCGCACGTCCGATCCCTTCCCAGCCGATCGGCCTGGCCGACATCCTGGATTCGCGGCTGTGGGAAGGCATCCCGGTCGGTGATGACTTCGACATGCAGACGGCGTTGTTCCAGCCGGTGGGTGGAATGGGCCGTGTGGGTGAAGCGTTCGGTCGCGAGCTCGGGCCGTTGATCCGCTACAACTCCAAAGTGATCCAGATCCAACAGGACGAGCACGGTGTCACCGCCACCTATGAAGACACCGGCAAACCCGGAACGAAGCTCACCGCCAAGGCAGATTGGTGCGTGTGCACGATTCCGCTGCCGATCCTCGCGCAGATCCCGATGAATGTCGGTCCGTCGCTGGCTGCGGCGATCGGAGCGGTGCCGTACGCCTCGGCTGTCAAAGTCGGCCTGCAGTTCAAGCGCCGCTTCTGGGAGGAGGATGATCACATCTACGGTGGCATCAGCTACACCGATCTGCCCATCACCAACATCGGTTACCCGAATTACGGCTATCACAGTGGCGGCAAGGGTGTACTGCTGGGCGCCTACATCTGGGGCCGCAACGCGATGGAATTCACCGCAATGGCTCCGCAGGAGCGTGTGATGAAAGCCGTGGAGTACGGAAGTCAGATTCACCCGCAATACCCCAAGGAATTCGAGAACGGCATCGCCATGGCATGGCATCGCTCGCCCTTTACCATGGGCTGCTTCGGAATGTGGACCACGGATACGCGTGCCAAACATTACGATGACCTGTGTCGGATTGACGGACGCATTGCGCTTGCCGGTGAGCACGCATCCTTCATAGGCGGTTGGCAGGAAGGCGCGGTCACGTCAGCACTGGATGCGATCGAGCGGGTACATAAGCTCGCGGTGGCGCAGGGGGGCAAGGCATGAGGTGGCTGGTCGCACTGCTGTTTGCCTTTGCAGCCGCCATCGCTTGCGCGGCCGATGCGGCATTCGCTCCGAAAGCCGCCGTCGACAGTGCCAAGGGCGCGGAGGTTTACGGACACGTTTGCCAGGGTTGCCACATGCCGCAAGGGGCGGGCGCCGTCGGCGCGGGTCATTATCCGAAGCTCGCGGGCGATCGTGCCCTGTCATCCTGGCAGTATGTCGCGATGACGGTGCTTGGTGGCCGCAACGGCATGCCGCCGTTCGGAGTGCCGGCCGATGGGCAACTGGAGATTTTCGCGGCGTATCTGAGCGACGAGCAAATCGCTGACGTGGTCAATTACGTCCGCGCTCACTTTGGTAACAAGTACAAGGACAAAGTGACCGCCAGCCAGGTCGCGAGCCTGCCGCATCCGGGGTCTGTGACCTCCGCGCGTTGAAGTCCGGGCGGCGCGGCCAGCGTTGACGCTGGCTCTAAAGTTAGCCTATACTTACGGTAAGTTTAAACTTACGAATGTAGGCATCACCATGAATGCGAGGCTCTTTCTGCGAAGCGCCGCCGTCATCACCCTGCTGCTGACGGTGGGCCATATGCTGGGGAGTCCATGGACTCCCGTGCAGACCCCGCCGGGTCTCGCGGTCGTCACCGCAATGAAGTCCTATCGCTTCCCCGCGATGGGATTCGAGCGGACCTACTACGAGTTTTATGTCGGATTTGGCTGGCTGTTGGCCGCGTACGCGGCCGCGCATGCCGTGATTTTCTGGCAGCTCGCCGGTTTGTCGAGCCAGTTTCCCGGCAAGCTTCGCCCGGTCGTGGCCGTGTTATGCCTGGAAGCCGTGTGCGGGGCGCTGTTGGAATGGAAGTTTCTTTTCTGGGGGCCCATCGTGTTGTCCGCGGCCACCGCGGCGTGTCTCGCAGTGGCCTGGAGGTTGATGCGGCCGGACACGGCGGCGCTGGGTGCGGCGGCGGCCTGACGTGGGCGGATCACGGCGCACCGGCGGTGCTGAAAGCTTTCATCAAGCGGTAGGTGAATTCCCCGCCTTCCGCGAACAGAGTGGCTTTGATCCGCTCATCCTGGCCGTGCGCGCGCATGTCTTCGAGGTCGAAGAAGTTCGAGGCCGCACCGTAGCTCGGCATGCCGGCCGCGCGGGTGTACTTCGAATCCGAGGCGCCCGCATCCATGCTCGGCATCGCCGTCAGGCCTGGCCACATCGAGTGCACTACCCGGTCGTAGACCGCCATGATCGCGGCGCTCGGCGGCGATTCCGGACTCGGGGTCGCGGCCCGGGTGATGGTCAGTTTCAGCGCCGGGTCGGCGAGCACCCGCTCCAGCGCGGCCTTGGTTTGCTCCTGGGTATCTCCAGGCAACATCCGGCACTGAATGGTGGCCCGCGCCCGCTGCGGTAGAGCATTTTCGGCGTGTCCCGCTTCCAGCATGGTCGCGACGCAAGTCGTCCGCACCTGCGCGTTGTCTGTTGGGTCGGTCGCCAGGCGCTCCGCGGCAGCCGTATCCCCGGTGCCGACGGCACGCATGTCAGCCTGTCGGGTACCCGACTCGAACTGCGCCTGGCGCGCATAGAATGCAAGCACCGTGTCAGTCAGCCGGATGGGAAATTTGTAGACGGCCAACCGATCCAATCCGGCCGTCAATGCATAGATCGCGTTGTCGGGGCGTGGCTCGGAACTGTGGCCGCCCTTGTTGGTCGCCTCGGCGGCGAACGTGACATACGATTTTTCGCTGGTCTGCACGCCATAGAAGGCCCGCCGGCCGCCACGAAACGCACCGGTCCCCGAGTCCGGATTCAGCACCAGTCCCGCATCGATCAGGTCCCGATGGGTGCGAACCAGCCAACCCACGCCTTCGTCGCCACCCGCCTCTTCATCGGCCGTGAAAGCCACGATGATGTCGCGGGCGGGTACGTACGCTTCCCGTTTCAGTCTGAGCAGCGCCGCGGCGACGTTGGCGTCCTCGCCCTTCATGTCCAGGCTGCCACGACCATAAATCCAGCCGTCTTTTTCCGTCAGCGCGAATGGCGGAACGCTCCAGTCCTCGGGTTTTGCCGCCACTACATCGAGATGGCAGAGGTACAGCAACGCCTTGCCTTTTCCATGTCCCTTAAGTGTGACAATCAGGTTTGACTGCGTTGGGTTGGCAGAATTGGCCACCACGACGAGGTTCGCGGCGGGAAACCCCGCGGCCAGGAAGCGGGTACGCAGCGCGTCGACTGCCGCCGCGGTGCCCTTCTCGTAAGTGGTATCGATAGAGAGCAACTCGCCGAGGATCGTCCTGGCGTCCCCGGAAGGGTTCGCCGCGCCCGAAGGATTCGTTGCGCCTGCGGCCACCGAAGCACAGACGCTCAGTAATCCTGCTCCGAGCAGGCCCACCGTGACTTTGGACATTCGCTCCCCCTTTTTGAGTTGTCCGATCGGCGAACATTACACCACACGGCACATGATGTTTACGGAGTCGCTTACCTTGCGTCGACCTTCCGTTCGCGTGGCCATATCGCGAGGAATTCGCGATGTAACCGTAGGGACTCGTCATCGCCATCCGCGGTGAGTTGTGAGTCGCGGAATCCGGAGTTGATCTCGAGTACACGGACGTCGCGCTCGATGGCGATGAAACGCACACGCCATTCTTTGACGGACAGCTGCATCCACTCGCCGACGCGACGAATGCGGCGATAGGGGTGGGATGTGGGACCGAGGGCGAGTGTAGATTGGACACGCTCGCGGATTGCGAGTCCCGTGTGAGCATCGATCCAGGCTGCCTGCTCCGTCGCCAGGGCCTCAAACTGCACCAGGTAGGCGCTCACCGGGTCGGCAGGTTGTGAAGACGTACCCGCGCGCGCGACATCCTCTAACCAGCCGGTTCCGGCACCGGGATGCGCATCGGTGTAAGCGACGTAAGGCTTGAGGTCGAGTACCGGAGTGCCGTCGAGCATATCGGAGTCGGTGATGTGAAGGATCAATCCTTCGACCCGCTCCAGGCGTACGACGGACATGCCGAGCGGATTCGGCCGGTGGGGTGAGCGAGTTGCGAATACCCCCTTGCGGCCGGTCGTGCTTCGAGGCGGGAGTACCTTGGGGCGCCAGCCCGGGTTCAGATGAAACCAGAAGATGACCCAGATCAACTCCCAGCGCTCGAGGTCCTCCAGCGCGTGCTCGAAGTTGCGACCCGGCAGCAGCTCGATTCGAGCCGGCGTGCCAACCGCGGCCCGCGGTTGCCGCGCGGCTTCCACCTTCGTTGCCAGTGGGCTCCGCAAATACCCGATGGGATCGAGTGTGAGGCGGGGAGGGGAGTCAGGGGGGCCGGCGCTCATGCCACTATTATGTGATGTCGAGCCGCTTTTCCATGAATATGCTCAGAGGGTCCTCAACGTACGCGCCAAATGGCGCTCTCTCGACGTATCCGAGTCGCTTGTAGAGCCCGAGTGCCTCGGGCTGCCTGATCCCGGTTTCCAGTCGCGCCAGCGCAATGCCACTGCTCTTCAGATGGCCTTCGAGCTTCTCCATGATGGCCTTCGAATAGCCTTTACCCCGGTGGCTCTCCAGCACAAAAACGCGCTTCAGCTCACCGTACCGGCCATCGTCCGACAAGATTTTGACCGCCCCGCACCCGACCAGCTGGTCGTGCAGAAAGCAGCCCAGGAACAGGACATTGGCAGCCTTCAACGCCCTGGCACTTTCCAGGTGATTGCTCTCCGCCGGATAAAGCGCCGTCATGTACGTGTCAGACATCGCGATCAAGGCCTGTGCGCTGTCTGATTCGGGGTCCGTGGGTTCGATTCTCATGCCGTCAACTCGCCGCTACAGTCGGATGACAATCTTTCCGGAGAACTTGTCCGATTCCATCAAATCGTACGCCGCCTGGGCATTCCTGAAATCGAAGACCTGGTCGATGACGGGCTTGAAGTGAGTCTTTGCAATGAAGGTGTTCATCGCCTCGAAGTTCTCGCGCGAGCCGACGTAGATGCCGCTGACGCTCACGTTACGCACCATCAGGGAGAGAGCCGGTATGTCACCGCCGAACCCTCCCAGGCCGCCGATCAGTGCGATATGGCCGCCGGGAGCCACGCTCGCGAGCGCGTGAGCGAGCGAGTCCTTGCCGCCGACCTCCAGGATTTCGTGGACGCCAAGGTTTCCGGTGAGCGCCAGCACGGGCTTTTCCCAATCCGTGGTGGTCTTGTAGTTGATGGTACCGAAGGCGCCGAGCTCCTTGGCCCGTGCGAGCTTGGCGTCGCTCGAGCTGGTGATGATGGGTTTCGCTCCCATCAGTGTTGCGAACTGCAGGCCGAACATCGACACGCCGCCCGTGCCCTCGAGCAGCACGTAGTCTCCGGGCTGCATCCTTCCACGGGTCACCAAGCCGTTCCAGGCAGTTACCGCCGCGCAGGGCAGCGTGGCGCCTTCCTCGAATGATAGGTTCTTGGGCAGCGCTACCACGCCTTCTTCGCTCAAGGTCGCATACTGCGTGAGCATTCCATCGATATCGCCACCGAGTGCGGAGGTAGCGACATCCGCCGGTTGGCGTCCGCGCAACCAGCGTTGAAAGAAGATGGCCACGACTCGGTCGCCAACATGGAAGCGGGTGACGCCAGGACCGATCGCGGCAATTTCGCCCGCGCCGTCGGAGAGAGGCACCAGGCTGTCGCGTGGCGCGATCGGATACTGACCCTTCATGAGCAACACGTCACGTCGATTCAGAGATACGGCGCGAACGCGAATCAGAACTTCGTGGGCGCCCGGAGCGCGGACGGACGCGTCCTTCAGCTCCAACTTATATCCCTGCTGGCCTGTTCGAGTCAGGCGATACTGCTGCTGCTGTGTTGGAATATTCGGCGCTGCCGGAGCGGCTGATGTGGCGGCCCCTGTGAAGTAAGCCAGCACCATGAAGCAAATCGATGCAAGCCGGCGCGGGATCGCGACCACCAGGTGATTGCGGTGGGGCGCTGCCAGCGAGCGGGAAACGGGCAAGGGGTACGTTTTCATAGCGGTAGGCTAACATGTATCCCCTGATTCGATAACGGAGTGTCCAGCCATGAGTAAAGTCGTCCGGGTGTATCAACACGGGGGGCCGGAGGAGCTGCGGATCGAAGACATGGATGTCGGCGAGCCCGGACCGGGCGAGGTTCGCCTGGCTGTCGAAGCCATCGGCCTGAATCGCTCCGAGGCGCTGTTTCGCGCGGGCGCGTACCCGGTGCTGCCGAAGTTTCCGACGCTGATCGGATATGAAGGTGTGGGCGTCATAGAGGCGGTCGGCGCGGGGGTGCAGGGATTTGCGCCGGGCGAGCGTGTCTGCGTGTTGCCGAACTTTCGCTTGGGCGAGTATGGCATTTACGGCGAGCGGGCCATCGTCCCGGCGCGTAGCCTGCTTACCCCGCCTGCCGGTCTGAGCAGCACCGAGGCGGCTTCCATATGGATGCAATATTTTACGGCGCTCGCGATCATCGACGTTGCGCATGCGGGAGTGGGTGATTACGTCATCATCCGCGCTGCCTCCAGCAGCGTCGGAGTCGCGGCGATCCAACTGGCAAACTGGGCTGGGGCGGTTTCGATCGCCACCACGCGCAACGGCGCCAAGGCAGCGGCGCTCAAGCAGCAGGGTGCGACACACGTAATCGCCACGGAAGAGATGGACCTGGTGGCGGAGGTTCAGCGCATTACGGGCGGGAAAGGCGCGCGTGTCATTTTCGACCCGGTGGGGGGTCCCGAGGTGGAACAGCTCGCCCAGGCCGCGGCCGAGGAAGGAATTATCTTCATCTATGGCGGCCTGAGTGGTCAGCCTACGCTCTTTCCACATTGGCCCGCGGCGCTCAAGAGTTTGAGCATCAGAGGTTGGGTGTCTTCCTCCATCTGGAATCACCCGGAGCGTTTCGCGCGCAACCGCCAACTGATCCAACAGGGACTGGCGTCCGGCCATCTCAAACCCGTTATTGCACGGACGTTTCCGCTTGCGCAGATCGCGGAAGCGCATCGTTACATGGAGTTGAATCAACATATCGGTAAGATCGTGGTGACCGTGTGAGCGGAGCATTCAGCGACGACCCCAGGGCCGTGGCGGGTGCTCTCACGGATCCAGGGACGCCGCGTAGGCGGCCAGATCGATCATGTCTTTCTGTGTGAGTCGGGCTACGACGGCGTGCATCGGCTGCGCGACCTCTCCCCCGCGGGCGCCGGATTGAAAACCATATAACTGGCGAAACAGGTAGCTCGCGAAGCGACCCGCCAGGGGCGGTCCCGGCAGTCTTGGGCCGCCCCTGAGATCCGGGCCATGGCAGAGCGCGCAGGGTTGAGTGCGGTCGTGGGCGCCGGTGCGTGCCAACAGGCGGCCGCGCTCGATGCTTCCCTTCGGAACGTACGCGACGTAGGTGGTGTGAGGATCTCTGCGCTCGAAGCGCTCGAGGTCTATCGGCATCTCGACGATGGCCGAGCCCAATGACACTCGACCTTTACGCGCGGGCGCGAAAATGAAGCAGGCAGCGGTGTGCTCAGGCACCCTGTCGCTCTCGACCACGTGGACAAATGACCGCACCTGCTGGTGCGAGAAGTAGTCAGCCGCGGCGGCCAGCTCCTCCTCGGTGAGTTCCGCCGTCGAGTTGACCATCAAAGTGGCGGGGGGCCAGTCCGGTTGGGCCGCTCGACGCTCCAGGGTGTGAAACGCCTTGACCTGCGCGATGATGTAGGACGGCGGCAAACCCGCGAGCTTGGCATTTTCAGGCCGGCCATTGCCGTCCGGCAAGTGGCAAAACCCGCATGCGGGTTTTTTCGGCAGGTGATTTCCGGCGACCACGGGCGGCAAAGCCCCGTGCTCGCGCGGAAACCAATCCGGTGTGCTGGAGCGGTCACGAAGCTCCGCCCTCGTGAAGTGAATTCCGGACCCGGCCACGCTCAGGGATTGGGCGGCGTCCAGTTTGCCGGAGGGAGCAGCGGCGGGGCACGGCGGATAGGCCCAGCCCGGGAATTCAGCAGCGAGCGCCGTCGATGTCAGGAATATCGCGTTGAGGACAACAGCCCGGAGCAAACGCACTATCGACCTAACACCCAGAAGTTGGGTCCGCGCTCCTTTTCGAGCTTGCCGAGCTGTTCGCGGTGAATCTCGCGTACCCGTGCGGGCGTAATGGCTTCCGAGCGGTCGACCTCCTCTATTTTCAGGCTGGTCTTGTCCTCGTAGAGGTGCTCGCCGGCGAGGCGAGCTCGATTATCGTACGGCCAGATGAACGCCTGGCGGCTGTAGACGTGATAGAGCCTGTCGGCGTGATCGACTTCATAGCCGATGTGCCTCAGGTCCGCGCCCATGGCGAGCTGATGGAAGGTGATTTCGTCGCAGACTCCCCAGTCGCCGACGGCGAGGCGGTCATCGGAGTGCCATAGCACCGCTTCGCCGACGCTGTTGTAAAACGCGAGTACGCCCTGTTTTCCTTCGATGACGGCGGGATTCGCGCCCCAGGTCACCCGGTACACGGGGTGATCCACGATCATGTCAGGTGCCAGGATCTTCTCGTACTCTCCCGCTCCCTCCAGGTGCACGTGCCGCCAGAAGTTGAGGAGAATGGCCCGATGTAGCGGGTCTGTCGTACGTTCCAGAAGCCTCGCGGTGGGCTTCATGCAGTCGTACACGGCTTGCTCGAATCGATTCATGTTCGCCCCCATCAGTGCGCCGCCGGCGGACGGCAAATATAGCAGGCCGGGTAATTCGAGCGGTATTATGGTCCGCGAGGGGGATGAATTGGAGGTCCGATGGCGGATGGACGTGACGTGCGCGCGCCGACGGGCCCCGTGCAAGTGGTGCTATGGGTCTGCGTAGCCTTACTCGTTAACTACATCGATCGCGGTAATCTGGCAACTGCCGTACCGCTCATACACGGCGAACTCGGCCTGTCGGCAACCCAGCTCGGAGTGCTCCTCTCGGTTTTCTACTACAGCTACGTCGCCATGATGGTGCCGGCGGGCTGGTTGGGTGAGCGTTACGGCGCGCATCGGGTTCTTGCGGCGGGGCTGGTAATCTGGTCGGTGGCGACTTTGCTTACCGGCTTCGCCACGGGCTTCTGGTCTCTTCTGCTGTTGCGCCTGCTGCTCGGTGTGGGAGAGAGCGCCGGATTTCCCTGCGCTTCGCAGCTTTTCGCCAGCCGGCTGCGGCTGCCACAACTCGATATGGCGAACGGCGTGCTCGGATTCAGCTACCTGGTCGGTCCCGCGATTGGTACGGTGTTGGGCGGCTTGCTGATGCCGATCTACGGGTGGCGTGCCGTGTTTGTTGGGTTCGGCGCACTGTCGCTGCTGTGCGTGTGGCCGCTATGGCGCTTGCGTCTGCAGCCGGCAGCGCGATGCGCGGACGAGACTTCCTTTGCGGCCGCGCCCAGCTTCGCTCTCATTCTCAAACAGCGCGGGCTGTGGGGCGCATCGCTCGGTCTCTTCGCCAGCAACTACAACTTCTATTTCATCCTGGCATGGCTGCCCGATTATCTCGTGAAGGAGCGCGGGTTTTCCATGAGCGGGATGGCAGCCGTGGCGGGTAGCGCCTATCTCATCAACGCCATCAGCGCACTCGTGGCAGGGTGGGTAGTCGCCACCTGGACACGCAACGGGCGTTCGCCCAGTATCTTCTATAAGTCCCTGATGGCGTTTGCGCACACCGCATCCATCGGCGCGATGATCGGCATGATGGTGTTACCACTGGCGGGATGCATAGCCTGTTTGTGCCTGTTCGAGCTCGGGGTCGGCATCATGTCGCCCGGGGTGTATGCAATCCCACAGATCATTGCCGGGCCCACCGCGACGGGACGTTGGGTTGGTGTCCAGAACGCGTGTGGGAATCTCGCCGGGATGGTGGCGCCGCTGCTGACCGGAATTCTGCTCGATGCAACCGGACATTTCTCGAGCGCATTCGTGCTTGCCGGGGCGATCAACATACTGGGCCTCATCGGCTGGCTGTGGATGCTGCCGCGAATCGAGCCGTTGGATTGGTCGCGGGCCGCGCTCCAGGCTCGAGTGGTCCGTGCGGTTTGAATACGTCGGGCACCGCGACAGGCAGGGGTAAAAGCATGAAGAAACTGGGTGAGTACCTCATCGAGGCGTTGGCCTCCCAAGGCGTCCGGCACGTTTTCGGCATTCCGGGGGTACACAACCTGGAACTGTATCGAGGCCTGGCGAAGGGGCCGATCCGGCACATCAGCGCTCGGCACGAGCAGGGCCTCGGGTTCATGGCGGACGGCTATGCCCGGGTGAGTGGCCGGCCGGGTGTCTGCTTCACCATCACCGGCCCGGGCCTTACCAACATTGTGACGGCGATGGGACAAGCCTATGGCGACTCCATCCCGTTGCTGGTGATTTCGAGTCAGAATCGGCTCGGCGAGAATGGCGGCGGTGGCGGCTTTCTGCACGAGTTGCAGAATCAACGGGCCGTGGCGAGCGGTGTGGCCGCGCTGAGTTTTTCCATTGAGAGCCCGGCAGAACTGCCGCCGGCGCTGGAACAGGCGTTTGCGAAGTTTGCATCGAGCCGCCCACGGCCGGTTTATATCGAGATACCGCTCGATGTGCTCGCCGCTGATGCAAGCGAGTTGCCATTGCCGAAGCCGGTAGTGATAACGCCGCAGCCGGAGGCGTCCCTGGTCGAGTCGGCTGCCGCCCGACTTCGTACGGCGCAGCGGCCGGTCATCCTTGCGGGCGGTGGTGCGCTTCGAGCAGTCGCCGAGCTCCGGGCCCTGGCCGAGCGTCTCGATGCACCGGTTGTCATGACTGCCAACGCGCGCGGACTGCTACCTCCGGGACATCCGCTCGCGGTGCCCATGAGTCCCATGCTCGCGCCGGTTCGAGCGTTGGTCGCCGCGGCTGACGTCGTACTTGCCGTAGGCACCGAGTTTGGCCCGACGGACTATTCCATCAACTTGAAAGCTGACTTTCCCAATCCGCCGCAGCTGATCCGGATCGATATCGACGCGCAGCAGCTCACTCGAGGGGCAACTCCCGTCGTCGGTTTGCACGGTGAGGCAAAGCAGACGTTGGATTTGCTGATGGCGGCCGATCTCGGGCCGAACCGTGCCGGGGATGGGACTGCACGAGCCGCTGCCGCACGCAGTGCCGCTCTCGAGGCGGTCAGCAAATTCTCACCGTCGCTTCGACAGCACATTGACGTGCTCGATCTCATCCGCGACACGCTGCCTGACGCGTTGATGGTCGGTGACTCTACCCAACTCGTCTATGGGGGTAACCTCGGCTTCAACGCTCGACACCCCGGCTCCTGGTTCAACTCCGCGACGGGGTACGGCACGCTGGGCTACGCGCTTCCCGCGTCTACGGGTGCGGGCCTGGCCGCACCGGATCGACCCGTCGTATGCCTCGTTGGAGACGGCGGTCTGCAGTTTTCGATGAGTGAACTTGCCGTACTCGGCGACGTCAAAGCCTGGACCGCCGTGATCATCTGGAACAACCAGGGCTATGGAGAAATCCGCACTTCTATGATTGCGGTTGGAATCGAGCCTGAAGGTGTCGACGTGCGGCCGCCGGACTTCGCCGACATCGCCCGCGCCTATGGGTATTCCCACCGGACGATCACTTCGCGCGAGGCCCTCGAGACGGCGTTGGGCGATTTCGGCCGCCGTCACCAGGTCGTGATCCTGGAGATACCGGCCGATGAATTTGCCTGAGGGCCGGCCGAAGCAGCGTGACTCGACGGCGCGGCGGGGCGCCTAGGCAACGGCTTTCTTGTTGTCTCTGCCGTTGGAGAACAGATCGTCATCCGGCGCGATTGCGCGGCCCATGTCTTCGATCTGTGCCCAGTCATTCGGGGACGCGAACTTTTCATTCTTCGCCAGCTGACGCACGGCCTCGAGGAAGGCCCGGCGATTTTGCGCGGCCGACTGGTAGTACAACTCGAGCAACTTCAAGCGTAGATCGTTTCGATCGGGCTCGCGTTCGATAGCCTGGCGCAGTACCTCGGCCGGGCTCTTGCGGCGGTCGACGAATGGCTTCGGCGGCTCATCGAGCCCGCTGGCCAGGGTCACATGCGTGGTGTTATGGGCGCTTTCCGGATTGAAGAAGGCGAATTCGCGCGCGGCGGTGTCGTCGTCTACTTGCGCCTGCAGCGCCAGGATCGCGGTAGTTTCTACGTCCAGAACGCGCGGTGCGGGCAACTTTACTGTGGGCTCGTCGTCGGTCGCGGTGTCGCCGCCGTGGGTGGCGGCCGCGGGGATATCTTGCGCCTCGCTGGTGCTCGCGCTCGCACTCGCATGCTCCAAGTCGTGCTTTGCTTCTTCGACGAGATACGAGGCGCTCACGTCGATTTTCGGGAACGGCCGTGGTGTCTCGGAATCGTGGTGCAGGGGCGATTCCCGCTCTTCTCGCCACCCGCTGACATCGTCGTCGTCAGTCCGGCGTCGACGGTAGAGCCAGATGCCGGCGGCCAGCGCCAGTCCTAGAGAGACGGCGATCGGAGCGACGCGGATGCTACGGCGTGAGAGCGGTGCGGGCCCGTCTTCATTGGATTGCAATTGCTCCATGGCCTCGGCGGGCACGGGATGAGCAACGGCGGCCGCAATCGGGGCAGCGACCTGCACTACTGGCGGCTGCTTCAAGTCCTGCTTCAACTCCTCCAGTGCCTTCTCCAGTGACGCCACTCGTTGAGTGAGAGCCGTGGTCTCCGCTTCACGAGAATCAGTGCCTGGTTTGGAGTCAGCAACGGGAGTTGACCAAATCGCGGCTGTCGCGGAAGCCGCGACCGGCGCCGGGGCAGTGGTCGCGGCGGCAACAGTCGCCGTGGTGGCAACAGCAGGCGCGACACGGTGATCCGACGCACGCCAGGCCGCCATCTGCGCGGCGAACTCGTGATTCGCTTCGGCCGCTGGGATCTTCGACAACTCCGCCACCGTGGGAAGGTGGAGTTTGGCGCCGCTGCGCAGCATGTTGAGGTTGGTCTGGAAAGCGCCCGGGTTGGACCGGAAGATCGCGATCATCATCTTGTGGCGATCGGACCCGGACCGAGCGCCCGCGATAGTTGCAATCCGGTCGAGCGTATCGCGAGGTGCAACGGTATAGGTGTCGATCGCCGGCCTGACGTCCTCAGCCGTCGCGTGGCGTGCGGGCGCCGTGGCGACGGCGGGCGCCTGTGTTTGAGCGGCCGCTTCTGGCAATGGTTGCGCGGTAGCGGATTCGACGGGGTCGTGCTCCGGGGTAAATCCCGCGGGATCCAGCAAAACGGTATATTCGCGAACCACCTCGCCCATCGGCGAATGCAGGTCGACGAGAAAAGTAACCATCGGCTCGGTGAACGCGTCGGTCGAGCGCAGGAGGAGAACGGTATGCCCCTGTTTGTCCTGGCGCACCGTCAGCGCGGTGGAGGAAAGGGCCAACGGACGCTCCAGGCCGTGTCGCCGGAACATCTCTTCATCGGCGATCTCAGCGCTCAGACCGGCAGAATTCTCGGAGGTCACCCCGACGATCTCGATCTGCGCGGCGAGCGGCTGGTGAAGCGCCGATTCGACGTGGATATCCCCCAGCCCAAGCGCGAACGAGACACTCGGCAGTGCCAGGCCCAGGAGCAATTGATAGCCCGATCGGCGCAACATAGTTAAGTCCGAAGGTACCCGAACACCCCGACGAAGGTCGTGGAATGCGTCACCAATACGCACTTACCGCACTGCCAACGCGAATCCAGTCCGCAGTTGAGCACCGAAGTTTTGGATGGAAATCAGACGTGGTTCACACTATCGGTTTGACGTGACTCCCGGGCGCCGGAGTCGGATGATCCCCATGCCAACGCAGCCTGGTTCAATCAACACCTGCGACCTTCATACTCCGTCGCGCACCTTGCTGCCATACGCACGCCAATGCGAGGGCGATTGACCGGTCCAGCGGCGAAATGCCCGTGTGAAACTGCTATCACACGAGAACCCCAGTAAGTACGTCACATCGCTGACGCTGTGTTGAGGTGCGCTCAGGTAGGCCATCGCCAATGCATGCCGCGTCTTGTCGAGGACCTCCTTGTAGGTCGTTCCGCTGTCGCCCAGTCTGCGCTGCAGGGTCCTGGGACTCATGTGGAGTTGCTCGGCGACTTCTTCCTGGGAGGGTTCCATCTTCTCCAGCCGGTGCATGAGTACTTCGCGTACGCGTGCCTGGATGTCGTCGTGCTCGATTCGCGCGAGGTACTGGAGTGCGATGGCGTCGCAGTGCCGTGCCAATTCCGGGTTGCCGCCCTCGAGCGGGCACTCCATGCTGTCGCTGTCGAAGACCATACGGTTTTGCGACGCACCGAATCTCAGCGGCGTGCGCAGAATCCGCTCGAAGTCCTCGACCCGGGCCGGTCGCGGCCGTCGTAGCTCAATGAGTCGCGGTGAGTAATCGCGCCCGAGCAGCGAGCGGCACATGCGCAGCTGCGCCCCCACCAGCGCG
>DATMQL010000116.1:0-13003 GCA_035566815.1 Steroidobacteraceae bacterium
GGGCGTTCTTTGCCAAGGCGGGCGCGGCCCGTGGTGGCGATGAGTTGGGTCGCGCTATGGAGGCGCTGTCGCAGAATCCAGCTGATGCCGCCGCTGAAGCCATTGTGTCGAAGGATCGCAGCTATCACAGCATGCTCCGCACGACCTGCGTGGCCACGCTTCTCGAAGGCGGACATGCGAATAACGCCCTGCCCCAGCGCGCCGTGGCCAATGTCAACTGCCGAATCTTCCCCGGCGAGACGGTGGAGGGTACGCAAGCCGCCCTGGTGGCGGCGATCGGAAATCCTGGTGTGAAGGTCACCATGGTGCCACCGATCCGTCCGGTTGCTGTGCCGCCCCCGCTCGATCCGAAGATCATGGGACCGGCGCAGAAGTTGGTTTCGAAATACTACCCCGGCGTACCGTTGATTCCCTCCATGTCGACTGGAGCCACCGACGGGATCTACCTGGAAGCCATCGGGATCCCGGTTTACGGCGCACCCGGCGGCTGGGGCGATCCCGACGGCAATGGCACACATGGTCTCAACGAGCGCAGGAGCGTGCGCTCGGTGTTTGTCGGTCGGGACTTTCTCACCGACCTGATCAAGCTCTACGCGGATGCGAACTAAAGGATCGCGCTCGCGGCAATAAGCGCGGTGATGAGCGACGCGGCACCGGCAATGCTGAAGATCATTTGTCGCGGGGTGCGGCCGCGGGACCACATGGTCAGGCCGCTGAGGCCCAGGGCGACCAGGCCAACAGCGAAACTGTCCGACAGCAGGACCCAGCCGATGCCGCCGCCGACGCCTTTGTGCAAGCGAGTTAGGATGGCCAGGGGGCTTTGAACGGTAGTTCGGAGAGTCAACGTGTCAGCGCCCTGGGTGTATTCGGCTTGAGTGGTCTTGCGGGTGTCGCCGGCTGAGAGTGTCCAGCGGGCGGCCCGCCTGCTGCTGGCGTCGCCTGCTCGAGGGGCATCGCCCGGCGAGCGCTCGGACGGCCGGCCCTGCGGGCCGCGTTGACTCTCCAGATCCAGATGTTGTGTGTCGTGGAACCATTGGCGTAAAGCCTCCGGCGAGGCGCGGGCCTCCTCCGGAACCGGCAATTCAACTCTCGAGACTTCCGTGGAGTCGCCCTGCGGGAGCTTCATTACGCCCCGATGGTTCTGCAGAAAACCGGTAGTTCCAAACAGGACCGCGGCGATCGCGCCCCACGCCCCGATCCACAGGTGCAGCTTGCGGATCAAGCGATGCACCCGCATGCGACGCAAGGCAACGGCGGTTTCCAGGCTCACGGTGCTCATACTTCAGCCCAACGTCTCAATAGAAACGCGAGATGGACGGCAACCGCCAGAATCGAGCGGGAAGTGGAATTAGACATAAACCGTGGAGCCTCGAGGTGCTTGTTGTCATCGCCGGAATCCAGATCGTAAATGCGAATCATTCCGATTTGCAATTGCATTATTGATTCTGTAGACTGGGCTTGCCAGTCCCGCTGCATCACGGCTGAGAGGGCAACCGGTGGCCTGGCGCACGAGGCCTAAATGGCCCTTGCCGCCCTGTTCACGGTGTCTAGTATGTGGAGCTTCTTACGAGGCTCGAACATGACAGCAACAAGACACAGGCGCAGGCTCATTGTGTTGATCGTCGCGGCGGCCGTCATTCCCTGGTTGCAGACCAGCGCGGCGCCAACCCAACCGCCGGCCAAGCCAACGGCAACACCGCACGACGGCGCGCACGACTTCGACTTCCTGATCGGGGACTGGAAAGCCCACGTGCGGCGCTTGCCGGAGCGGCTGACAGGCTCGACCCACTGGATCGAATATGACGGGATTTCGAATCATAAGAAACTCCTCGATTCCAATGCCAACTTCGAGGAATTCGCGGTCGAGAGTCGCGACAAGAGCCTGCACATCAAAGCGCAGACCCTGCGCCTCTACAACCCGGAATCGCATCAGTGGAGCATCTACCTCCTCGACCTCGACAAGGGAACGCTGGGAACTCCACCTGTCGTGGGTGAGTTCACAGGCCACCGGGGAGAGTTCTACGATCAGGAGGACTACAAGGGGCGCGCGATCCTGGTCCGCTACGCCTGGACCGACATCTCACCGCACTCCGCGCGGATGGAACAATCCTTCTCGCCGGATGGCGGCAAAACCTGGGAAGTGAACTGGATCTGCGAGTTGTCGCGCTAGGAGCCTGCCGCAGTAGGCGAGCCGCTCAGACAGGCTCCCGGTGTTGGGCCCGTATCGCCGCTCGCACGATCTGCAGACCGGATCGTGTAGCGGCGCGGGAGGCGCCCGCGAATCCGAAGACGAGACCGCCACGGTCGGCTGCGCCGTATTTTGAGAGTGGGTGAACGTCGACGCCCGCGCGTGCGCACTCTGCGGCCACGGATCGATCGTTCAAGCGTCCGTCCTTGAAAAGCGCCGTGAGGTGCATACCCGCAACTGCCGGCCCAAACTCCAACACGTCGTCGAGAATGCGCGCTTCTTCCAGAAAGGCCAGCCGGCGCTCGTTGTAGATCGCACGGGTTGCGCGCATATGACGCGCCAGGTGTCCGTCGTTTATGAAGGCTGCGAGCACGCCTTGCATGAGCAGTGCCGTGTGACCGTCCGCGGTGTGCTTCGCGTCGACGAAGGCACCGACGAGCGGCTCGGGCACGATGGCATAAGCGATTCTCAACGCCGGAAACAGTATCTTGTTGAAGCTACCCACGTAGATAACACGCCCGCCCGTATCGAGCCCCTGGAGGGAAGCAATCGGGCGGCCTTCGTATCGGTAGTCACCATCGTAGTCGTCCTCGATGACACACGCATCTTCCTCCAGCGCCCATTGCAGAAGCATCTGCCTGCGCTCGAGTGACATCTCATAACCCAACGGGTACTGGTGAGCGGGAGTTACATACACCAGGCGCGCGTGGGGCTCCAATATTCGACCTGTCTTTACGTCCAGACCCTGTTTGTCAACCGGCACAGCTACGATCTCCAGGCCGGCCGCGCGCAAACAGTGCTGGACCGGCTGGTATCCCGGAGTTTCGACCCAGGCCGAATCACCCGGATCCGCCAGCACTTTGCCGGCGAGCTCCACGGCCTGCTGCGTACTCGTCACCACGATCACCTGGTCGGACGAACAACGTGTCGCCCTCATCGCGGAGGTGTGGGCTGCAATGGCCTCGCGCAGCGCCGGTAATCCATTGCTCGCGCCGTAGGCCCAATAGTCGGTGCCCGCCCGGGCGGTCTCACGCCTCAGCAGACGATTCCAGGCCGCTCGCGGGAAAAGATCGATAGGTGGGTGCGACGGTGTAAACGGGATGGCTGCACTCGGGCGGTAGTGACCGGGGTACGTTTGTAGTGCTCGGGCTCGCCGGGAGAGTCGCCGCTGCGTGTTCCCGGGTTGTTTTGTACCAGACTGCTCTGACACCAGCGGAGGAACATCGCGTTCGGGGAGGCACCCGGCGACGAAACTGCCGGCGCCGCGGCGGCGGACGATATAACCGTCATCGACGAGTTGGCCCAGGGCCCAGTCGACGGTGTTCCGTGCCACACCCAGGTCTTTCGCAAGAGCTCGGCTCGACGGCAATCGGGCATTCAATGCGAGGGCGCCGCTCGTGATGGCAGCGCGGATCCGCTCGGAGATCCGCACGGACGCGGGCTGTTCGTCTCCAGCGTCGAGGCCCGCGACGTCTACAGAGAAAACGGAGCCTGATTGCTTCGGCATGGGCCATGGTTCCAGTCAGGCGTGACACGCTGTTTCGGGTTGTCCATACTTACGCGCATCCTGCTTTCACGCGCCCCATTACGCTCCCGATGATTCTACAAGAAGCGCCAGTCAAACCGGCCGCCGTCCCACAGGCGGTATTGGCGCCGCTCAGCCGGGCCGCGATTTTTCTGGTGGTGAGCATCAAGCCGGGCACGGAAAATCGCGCGACCTTGCGGGCGCTGTGCGCGGATCTCTCCGGGCTGGTGCGCGCGGTTGGGTTCCGCGACATTGAAGCGGGACTGTCGTGCATCATGGGATTTGGCTCCGAGGCTTGGGATAGGCTCTTCGGTCAGCCGCGACCGGCAGAACTGCATCCATTTCGGGAATTTCACGCTGGAACGCGCCACGCGATAGCTACGCCGGGCGACGTGCTGTTCCATATCCGGGCGCGACGCATGGACCTGTGCTTCGAGCTCGCGACGCAGATCATGGAGAGCCTCGCGGATGCCGCCTCGCCGGTGGATGAGGTGCACGGCTTCCGTTACTTCGATGATCGCGATCTCATGGGCTTCGTCGACGGGACGGAAAACCCACAGGGCGAACTCGCGCGCGACTCCACGATCATCGGTGAGGAGGATCTTGCCTTCGCCGGTGGCACCTACGTCATTGTGCAGAAATATCTCCACGACCTCACGGGCTGGAATGCCCTTTCCACGGAGGCCCAGGAGCTCATCATCGGGCGCAAGAAGCTGTCCGACATTGAATTGGATGACTCGGTCAAGCCGACCTGCGCGCACAGCGCCCTGACCGTGATCGAGGAGAACGGCAAGGAGGTCAAGATCCTGCGCGACAACATGCCGTTCGGCCGGGCCTCGCAGGGCGAATTCGGAACGTATTTCATCGGTTACAGCCGCTCGCCGCGCACCATCGAGCAGATGCTCGAGAACATGTTTGTCGGCAGGCCCCCGGGAAACTATGACCGGATACTGGATTTCAGCAGGGCCGTTACGGGCAATCTGTTCTTCGTGCCGTCGGCTACCTTCCTGGATGACGTGGCCGACCCGTCGGAGGCCGTGACGACCTCACCTTCAACTGGGCCGGTGCGTGATGGTTCGCTCGGCATCGGCTCGCTCAAAGGAAACAACTCTCATGAATAATCTGCATCGCGAGCTGGCCCCCATTTCCGACGCCGCCTGGGCCGAGATCGAGGAAGAGACTACGCGGACCCTCAAGCGATACCTCGCCGCGCGGCGTGTTGTTGACATGCTCGCCGCGGGTGGCGTCGGACTTGCGGCCGTCGACACCGGGCACCTGGGCAAAATCGCGGCCCCCTCGGACGGCATCCTCGCGAGGCTCCGGCAGTCGAAGCCGGTCGTGGAACTTCGGGTTCCGTTCGAGCTGTCCCGCGACCAGATTGACGATGTCGAGCGCGGGGCGGACGACTCGGATTGGCAACCGGCAAAGGATGCCGCGAAAAAGATCGCCTTCGCCGAGGACGGCGCAGTCTTCGGGGGTTACGCGGCTGCTCAAATCGGCGGCATCCGCCAGGAGACCAGTAACCCGATCATGACGCTCCCGGCAGATGTACGCGACTACCCCGACGCGATCGCGCAGGCGTTGACCCAATTGCGACTCGTTGGCGTCAATGGTCCCTACTCGGTACTGCTCAGCGCCGACGCCTACACTTTATTGTCGGAAACCCGGGACCACGGCTACCCGGTGCTCGAACACGTCAAACGGCTCGTTAACGATCAGATCATCTGGGCTCCGGCGATTGCCGGGGCATTCGTACTGACTACCCGGGGCGGCGATTTCGAATTGTCCATCGGACAGGATGTCTCGATCGGCTACTCGAGCCATTCGGACACCGCGGTACAGCTGTATCTGCAGGAAACATTTACATTTCGGGTTCTGACGACCGAGGCGGCCGTGGCGTTGGCACCGCCGAACAATCCAACTGCGGGCTGACGCATCTCTCGCGAGTCAGTGGGACTCAACGTAACGTTTCACCTTCTCGAGGTAGGACGCCCGTCGTGACTCGTCCAACCACGCCACCGTGAATGCGTTGTTGACGAGTTGCACGATTTCGTCGCGCGTCAGGCCACCCTCTTCCTGTAACGCCTGCAGATTCTCATTCATGTAGGCACGGAAATAGGCCGGGTCGTCCGAGTTCACGGTGGCCCGCATACCGAGCGCCAGCATGCGTCGGATCTCCGCGGCGGTCAGGCTCTGCACCACAAAACGGTTGGAGACCGGACAGACGGTGAGGCCCAGGCCCCGTTCGGCAATCGTCGCGCACAATCCGGGGTCCTCCAGGGAGTTCACACCGTGATCGATGCGATCCACACCGATGGTATGCAGACACTGATCGATGTGGAGCAGCGTGTTCTCCTGGTTCACATCACAGTGCATCGTCAGGCGGTAGCCGTGCTCGCGCGCCCTGCGAAACACCTCGGCAAACTTCACGGGCGGGTTGCCTTTCTCGTCTGAATCGAGCCCCACACCGACGATCCAGTGTCTGAAAGGGAGCGATTCCTCCAGGGTGAGCATGGCGGACTCGGCGCTCATGTCACGCAGGAAGCAGAGGATCAGTTGCGTGTCGACTCCAAGCTCCGACGCGGCGCGCTCCTGGGCACGCCTGATGCCCCGAATCACCGTGCCGAATGGCACACCGCGCGAGGTGTGTGCCTGGGGATCGAAAAACATCTCGGCATACAGCACCCGCTGTTGCGCCGCCTTTGCCAGGTATTGCCAGGTGAGCTGAAAGAAGTCGTCCTCTTCCCGCAGAACGCCCATGGCCTTGTAGTAAATGCGTAAGAACGACGGCAGGTCGTGGAAGTCGTAGGCCTTCAGCAACTCCTCGACCGTGGTGTACTCCAGCTCGACGCCGTTTTTTCTGGCGAGCTGGAAACTCAGCTCCGGCTCGAGGGTGCCTTCGAGGTGTACGTGGAGTTCTGCCTTGGGCAGGTGGGCAATGAAGTCGTTCATTTGGATGGCTTTTTGGCGGCGGCTTGCGCTTTGGCGGCCGTCTTCTGGGCCAACACGACCTCAACCTCCACCAACACTCCGGCGGAAGCCAGGCCCGCGACCTGCACGGCCGAGCGGGCCGGTAAGTTGGGTTGCTGGGGGGTGCCGAAGAACTGGGTGTAGGCGTCCATGAAGCCCTTGAAATCCATTTTGCCGGTGGCAGGGTCGCCGACCAGGAAGACGTTCATTTTCACGACGTCGCCGAAGCCGAGGCCCATGTCCTTCAGGGAGGCGTCCATTTTCTGAAAGGCCGACATGGCCTGCGTCTTCGTGTCACCCCAATACTCGGGGGTGCCCTCTTTCGCCTGTGGGTTGGCGGGTGAGGGGGTGAAACCGCTGTGGAAGATCAGCTTGAATCCGGCGGGTATCTCCACGGCGCGTGCGATCGGGAACGTGCTGCCGATCGGGTAGCGAACGATACCGGGCGCGTCGGCGGCGGCTGCGGGGACCGCTGTAACCATAGCGGACATCGCCATGACGGCGGCGACCGCTGCACAGGCTCTCTTCATGCCATTCTCCTTTGGAGTTGATTGTCGGGCTTGCGGGAACTGGCTGGCTCCTGGCGAGTTTAGCGCCGCGGGAGGGTATTGATATAGGCGACGACGTCTTTGACGGCGGGCTCGTCCGGCAATTGCGCCTGGATGGCGCGCACCGGGAGCGGGCGTTTTATTTCGCGGGACGCGCTGCGGTGGTGCGCCATGAGCGACAAAGACGGACACGGCGCTGGAACCGCATCGACCGGCGCGGAAAACTGTCGAGTACTTCACGTTGCCGCACCACATTGGCTCTAATCGATTGAATTAATGAGGACTATCGCGCGGCCAAGGTCTTGGTCCTGCGGTATGGTTTTACGAATGAGTACTGTGAATCCCCATCTCAAGTTTCTGGTGGTCGACGATTTCTCGACGATGCGCCGGATAGTCAAGAACCTGTTGCAGGAGCTCGGGTACCAAAACGTGCAGGAAGCGGACGACGGCGCCACCGCGCTGCCGATGTTGAAATCCAACGACTTCGACATCCTCATCACGGACTGGAACATGCCGAGTATGCCGGGCCTCGCATTGCTGAAGGCTGTGCGGGCCGACCCGAAGCTCAGCAAGTTGCCCGTTCTCATGGTCACCGCGGAAGCCAAACGCGAACAGATCGTCGAGGCCGCGCAAGCGGGTGTGAGCGGCTACGTGATCAAGCCGTTCACGGCGCAGACACTCAGCGAGAAGCTCGGAAAGATTCTGCAGAGCCGCCCCGCGGGGTAGGCGCAAGTCGACATGACAACAAAAAATGAGTTGCACGCGGAGTGGGGAGCGCTCTTCGGTGCATTATCGGATGCGTTTGCCTCGGGCAACCGGGACGCTTTCATCGAAACTCTCGATCGCCTGGGTGAAGCGCGGGAAGTGGCGCTGTACCAGGAACTGCGCGAGCTCAGCGGCAGCCTGCGCTTCGCGCTCGACCAGTTCCGGTTGGATTCACGTCTCGCGACGCTTGCCGGCAAGGACGTACCGGACGCACGAGTGCGGCTCGATCATGCGCTGAAGTTGACAGAGGACGGGGCTCATCGCACGTTGGATCTCGTCGAGCGCTCCTGTCCGCTGGCGGACCACACCGCGAAACATGCTGGTGCTCTCGTCGCATCGTTGCGGGCCGTTCGTGGCGATGTCACGGGGGTTACGCCCCTCGACACAGTGCTCGGGCAGGTCGCCGAATTTCTGGCCATTGCCCAACGGGACAGCGATACGGTGAGGGCCAACCTCACGGAAGTGCTGATGGCGCAAAGCTATCAGGACCTGAGCGGGCAGATCATCCGCGGAGTCATAACGCTGGTGGGAGAAGTGGAGCGGACGCTCGCGCACTTTGCCGCCCTGGCGGGCGGACCTCCGGTGAAAGCCGCCGCGGGAGCGCCCGTCGAGACGACGACCTCGGCACAGGGGTTTGGGCCGGCCGTGCCCGGTTTAAACCGGGATGCGATGGGTGAGCAGGGTGACGTGGATGCGCTGCTGGCTGACCTGGGGATGTAACAGGCCGCCGTATTCGACTCGATGACCCTGCGTTCTGTGCCGGTCCCTGGCCAGTACAGTATTCCCGCGTACGGATTTGTTGTGACGGTTGGCCGTCGCAGTTAAGCGCTATAGTGACCCGAAGGATGGCGCGGGAGCTGTAGATGGCTAAATCAATTCTTTCTCTGAGTTTGGACGAGCTCGAGCGAACGGCGGAATTCGTACATGCAGTCGTGGCGCCGACTCCCCAGTATGCGTGGCCGAAGCTGCGCAAGCGCGCCGGCTGCACCGTCTGGGTAAAGCACGAGAACCACACTCCCACGAGTGCCTTCAAAGTCAGGGGTGGACTCGTCTACCTCGATCGACTCGCCAAGCGGCTGCCTGCTGTTCCGGGCGTCGTCTCGGCTACGCGCGGAAATCACGGTCAATCCATCGCCTTCGCTGCCGCCCGCGCGGGTATCCCGGCGGAAATCTATGTGCCCCTCGGGAACTCGCCGGATCAGAACTCGGCGATGGCGACTTTCGGCGCGAAGGTCGTGGAAATAGGTAAGGATTTCGATGAGGCGAAGCATGCTGCGCAGCGCGCCGCGAAAGAGCGCGAGTTACATTTTATTCCGTCGTTCCACCGCGACCTGGTGTTGGGAGTAGCGAGCTATGCGCTCGAGTTTTTCCGTGCCGCGCCGGTACTCGACACGGTGTATGTGGGTGTTGGCATGGGGTCCGGGATCTGTGGGTTGATCGAGACTCGCGATCTGCTCGGGCTCAAGACGGAGATCGTGGGTGTGAGCGCGGTGAATGCGCCGGCCACTTCGAAGTCGTTCGCGGCGGGTGCGCCGGTAACGACGGCGTCTGCCCGCACCTTCGCGGATGGGATTGCCACGCGTGAGCCCAGTGCTGAAGCGATCGAGGTGATTTGCGGGGGTGCAGCGCGTTTTGTCGAGGTGAGTGAGGACGCTATCGCAGAGGCGATGCGGATTTACTTTGATGACACGCACCAGGTTGTCGAGGGAGCGGGGGCCGCGCCACTGGCTGCGCTCTTGCAGGAGCGCGGACGGATGGAGGGTCGGAATGTGGGCGTGGTGCTCAGTGGAGGGAATATCGAGCGGGCGCGGTTTTTGACGGTGTTGGGTGGCGGGACACCGGCAGTGGGGTGAGCCCATGGGCCAGGGTGAGCCCATCAGCCGGGCTGGCCTCCATCACGCAGGCTCTCAAACATCGAGAAGACCCAGGGCCGTATCGCCAGCAGGCAGGCCACACTGTGTTTCTGGGCGCTGGGTATCGTGCGGTCGAGGTCTGCCAGCTCGCGGAACTCCGCGGCCAGGCGCTCGAGTTTGCGAAGGTACACGCGGCAGGAAGCGTCGGACAGTTCAGCGGAACGGAAATGGAGTGCCTCACTCCGCCCCGAGAACGAGGACTGGAGGAATTCAGTACGAACCTGGCGCTCATACATCCGCCGCACCGGACCATCGGCCCTCCAGGTAATGGCAACGCTCGCGAGCGTCTGCGCCCGAAGACGTGAGCGCAAGGTGACAAGCCGTAACGTCTGCAGGTGTACCATCCAGCGCCGCACGGTCCGCTCATCGGCGCCGATTTCCGTGACGATCTCGGCCCCTGTGCGGCCGTTCGCGATCAGGTAGTAACAGGCAAACAGCTTCGGGTCCGCGGCCAACGCCTTCTCCTGCTCCAGGGTCAGGAACTCAGGGCGATCCGCGCCAGGCTCGCCGGCCAGGCGGGTCACCTCCAGCCGGCCGCCGAGCGCCTTGATGGCGCCTAGCTCCGGTCTTTCAAGTTCCGGTAGCGGCGGATCAGCGCGTTGGTGGAGCTGTCATGAGCGAGCGAGGAGCTGCGCGACGCGCCGAGCTCCGGCAGAATCCGTTTAGCGAGCACCTTGCCCAACTCAACTCCCCATTGGTCGAAAGAGTCGATGTGCCAGATCGCACCCTGCGTAAAGACACTATGCTCGTAGAGCGCGACGAGCTTGCCGAGCGTCGTGGGAGTGAGCCGCTCGAGCAACAGAGTGTTGGAGGGTCGGTTACCCTCGAAGGTCCGATGTGGGACCAGCCAGTCCGGTGAGCCCTCGGCTTTGACTTCCTCCGGGGTCTTCCCGAACGCCAGCGCCTCGCCCTGTGCGAAGACATTCGCCAGCAGCATGTCGTGTTGCTCACCCAGGTGGTTGAGCGATTGGCCGAAGGCGATGAAATCGCAGGGAATGAGCCGCGTCCCCTGGTGGATCAACTGGTAGAAGGAGTGCTGACCGTTGGTGCCGGGCTCGCCCCAATAGATTGCGCCAGTGTCGGCGGCGACGGGCTCGCCCTCGAGTGTCACGTGCTTGCCGTTGCTCTCCATGGTGAGCTGTTGCAGGTAGGCGGGAAAGCGGTTCAGGTACTGTTCGTACGGCAGTACGGCCACCGTCTGTGCGCCAAAGAAGTTGTTGTACCAGAGGCCGAGCAGTCCCATGACGACGGGCACGTTCTGGGCGAAGGGGGCGGTACGGAAGTGCTCGTCCATCTCGTGGAAACCGGCGAGCAGCGCCGCGAAGTTGTCCGAGCCGATGGCCAGCATGGTGGACAGGCCGATGGCGGAGTCCATGGAATAACGACCGCCGACCCAATCCCAGAATTCGAACATGTTGGCGGTGTCAATCCCGAACTTGGAGACTTCGGCGGCGTTGGTGGAGACGGCCACGAAGTGTTTGGCTACGGCTTTGACGTCGCCGCCAAATCCCTTCAGAGACCACACTCGCGCCGCATTGGCGTTGGTCATCGTCTCCAGTGTCGTGAACGTCTTTGATGAAATGATAAACAGGGTTTCAGTTGCATCGAGGTCACGGACCGCTTCCACGAAGTCCGTGCCGTCGACATTCGAGACGAAACGGAAGGTCATGGCACGCTCGCTGTAATAGCGGAGCGCCTGATAGGCCATCACCGGCCCGAGGTCCGAGCCGCCGATACCGATGTTCACGACATTGCGGATGCGTTTACCGGTGTGCCCCTTCCATTCGCCGCTGCGGATGCGGCCCGCGAAGGCACTCATCCTGTCGAGGACTGCGTGGACCTGCGGCACGACGTTCTCGCCGTCGACGACGATCGATGAGCCCTTCGGGGCGCGGAGTGCGACGTGCAGCACCGCCCGATTCTCCGAAACGTTGATGTGCTCTCCGCGAAACATCGCGTCGATGCGCGCGCGCAGGCCCGACTGCTCAGCTAGCTGCACGAGCAGCTCTAACGTCTTGTCGGTAATACGGTTCTTCGAATAGTCGAGGTAAACGCCACAGGCCTCGAGCGTGAGGCGCTCCCCGCGTTTCGGATCGTCCGCGAATAGCTTCCGCAGGTGCAGGGGTGCGATCGTCTCGTGGTGGGCTTTCAGCGCGGACCAGGCGGGACGCTGGTCGAGCCGGGGGGTGTTTTCAGTCATTGAATCGTCCTATGTCCAGCCAGAGACCGTAACCGTGGGGGCGCAAGCGTCCGTGAACTATACAGCGCGTAGCCGCGAAATATACCCGGCCCGAGGCTGCTGAAAATTGTCGGAAAGGCGCGTTCGCGGTGCAGCCTGCGTTCTCGGTGGAAAGTCCGGCTCTTGCGATTCAGCGGGGGTGGTACAGGTGCCCTCGCCTTTTCGGAGACGCGGGTGCCTGCAGAGGCGCCTGCCACCCTGCAAACCAGATCGCTGGCCGCGCTGCTGCGCTCCGCCACAAAGTTCGAATCGGGAACTCTGCCGACGAACGACGAATTCCGGCAACTCCTGGAAGGCAGCAGCCGCGTTGGCGGCGCGCGACCGAAAGCCCTGCTACATGACGAAGATGGCGAATGGATTGCTAAATTCCCCAGCCGAGCGCGCGACGGCGCTCACGATGTGGTCGGGCTCGAGGCGACCTGTCTTGACCTCGCGCGACAGGCAGGACTGAACGCGCCGGACTCGCGCCTGCAATCAGTGGGACACCGGCGCGTGTTGCTCGTGCGGCGCTTCGATACGACGGATCAGGGCGGCCGCATTCACATGGTGAGCATGCGTACGCTCTGCAAAGAGCGGCCCGGCATGTTCGTAACGAGTTATGGGGAGATGGCGTTGGTGGTTGGAAAATACTCAGGCGCGCCCGCAGCGGACAGCGCGAGTCTTTTCAAGCACATGGCCTTCAACGCTGCAATTGGCAACGTCGACGACCATCTCAAGAACTTCTGGATGCTCGCCGACGTTGCCGGTTACCGACTGGCGCCGGCCTTCGACCTCGTCCCTGACATCTCGGGGCGCGGTGATCATACTCTTGCATTCCAATACGGCTTCGCCTGCCCTACGCGCGATGCGCTTCTG
>DATMQL010000117.1:0-25519 GCA_035566815.1 Steroidobacteraceae bacterium
GGTAAAGGAAGCTGCGTCACTCAGCAACGGCAGGGTCATCCTGGTCGGGCACTCGGCCGGCGGGATGACAATTTCGGCGGTCGCCGAGCGGGTTCCGAACCTGCTTCGCGCGGTCGTATATCTTTCCGGGTTCATGGTGCCGAACGGCATGTCGTTGCTCGCGATGCTCCAGCATGAGACCATGTCGTCGGCGCTGGCGCCTGGGCTGTTCGTGGGCGATCCCGCCGCCATCGGCGCGACGAGGATCCATGTCGGATCAACCGACGCAGCCTACAGATCGCTACTCAGAGCTGCATTTTATGGCGACGTGTCGGAATCCGAATTCGCGCACGCGGTGTTGCAACTTCATTGCGACGAATCGAACGCCGGTGCCATAGCCCCATCGGAAATTACGCCTCGAAGATTTGGCACGGTGCCGCGCCATTACATCCGCTGCACACAGGATCGCGCGATTCCGTTGGCCGGTCAGGATCACATGATTGCGACGGTTGACGGTGCCATCGGCGGCAAGACAACGACCCACACATTGGAAAGCAGCCACTCGCCATTCCTGTCACAACCGGCCGCCCTGGCGAAGATTCTCATCGGCATTTGTGTCCAATCCCTGGCGGAACAGAGCGCGTCAAGCGCCGTAGGTCTCGACACATGAACACGGACGAATTCGAGGATCGTCTGAGAGCGCTGCGGCCACGCCTTCATCGCTACTGCGCGCGCATGACGGGATCGGCGGTCAATGGCGAGGATGTATTGCAGGATACCCTCGTCAAGGCCCTTCACGCGCGGGCCCAGGGCGCCGCGGTGGATAATCTCGAGGGCTGGCTGTTTCGCATCGCCCACAACGCGAGCCTCGATTTCCTGCGCGACAGGTCCCGGAACACGGTCGTTCCGCTCACCGAAGACGTCGAAGCGGCGCCCATACCCGAGGCGGACATGGTCGCGATCGGCTTTCAGACGTTTCTGCGGCTGCCTGAACTGCAGCGCTGCGCGGTGATCCTCAAGGATGTTCTGGGTCATTCGGTCGAGGAGATCGCAAGCATCGCCGAGTGCTCTCCGGCAGCCGCCAAATCGGCGCTTCAGCGCGGGCGCGCTGCGCTGGGGCGACTCGCGCAGGCGCCCGAAGACACCCGGCTGCCGCTGATGTCTGATTCGGACCGGCGGAAGATCACCTCTTATGTCAATCTGTTTCGGAGCGGCGATTTCGACGCAATCCGCGCCATGCTCGCCGATGACGTGAAGCTCGATCTGGTGAACCGGCTCCAACTGGAAGGGCGCGACAAGATTGACCCCTATTTCACGCGCTATGCGGAAGTGACCAAATGGCGGTTCGCCCTCGGCGCGGTTGAAGGACAGCCGGCCATGCTGGTCTTCGACAGCACCGGCCCGATGGAAAGACCTGCGCATTTTGTGCTGATCGACTGGTCGGAAAGCCGGATCATCGGGATCCGGGATTTCTTGTTCGCTCCCTATGTGCTCGAAGCCATAGATTGGGTGAGGTTAGGCTAGCGAGGAATGATCCAGTCACTCACGGCGACTATCTTCGGTCGCACGGGGTCGGCAAAGCGCACTATGTAGCCGCCCTTGGATGCGAATCGCTGACCGGGCGCCAGTGTCAGTCGTGGGTAGTAGCCGGTGATGATGCGGTGTTCGAGGCCCGTTTCGATGCGCTCGACCAGGTAGTCGCGCACGAAGGTATCGACCATGTGACTCAAGGTTTCTGCCACGAGTCCACAGGCCAGGTACGTGTCGGCCTGGACTTGTGGCGCGACGACCGGGATGTGGCGGATGGAGAACCAACCGAACGCATAGTCAACGCGGACGCGGCGCTGTTCGGGGAGATCGAACGGATATGTCATGCGGGTCGCACCGCGCCAGGCTGCGGGTAAAGGAGATTTTTCCAACCCGCCCATCAGGCCCGACATCCACACTGCCCCGGCTTTGACGGGCACAGCCGCGAGGGACCCGACATCGTCGGGACGAAGCCACAGAACCAGCGCATCCCCCGGGCCGACATCCTCCAGCGCCGCGGCGAGCTCCTGGCTGCCACCTGTATGCTTCAGCGCCCTATCGACGAATTTCAATCCGCGACCGCCAGTCGCCGCCCGCAGGGCCCCGGCAGCCTCTTCGCCAACATCACCGGACCTGTAGATCTGCACCAGCCGTCGCGGCGCCGAAGAGTCATGCTGACTTCCGATCTGCCCGGCGATCAAGCGGGCTTCGAGCAAAATGCCCTTTGAAAAATACACCGGGTAGAAGTCGCCTTCCTCGACTGTAGGGAGGTTGACGTTGGGAAACAGACACGGCAGGGATTGCTGCTCGCAGAAGTGATGTACCGGTGCCCACGTCCTGCCTCCGAGGCCGGAGATCACGGCAAACACCGGCTCTTCCGCCAAGTGCCTGCGCAACTGAGCGTCCCATGTCTGCGGTCCGCCGGTGAGCTGCCAGACATGCAGCTGCCACTGCCGGGTGACGCGGAATATCAGCTTGCGCGAAGAGTACAGTCGTGGACTGGCAGACCGAACGGCGGCGTTCTTGTCGAAGAAATACTTCTCGAGCACATCGAGCATGCCCTGGCGCTCCACCGGATTGGCGTCCGGCGTAATAATCGTCGCGAAGTGCAGGACCGAATCGGTCACGCCCGGGACGGGGGCCCGCGTCATTCCCTTGAGGTAGGAGACGAGCGCGGCCATATCTGTATCGCCGAGTCGGTAGCGCGGCATGAGATAACTCAGCGGCTGTCCGTCAGCGCCGATTCCTTCGCGTATTGCTCGCGCCAACGTCTCGTCGGTGTATGGGTCGCGATCCGCGCGCGCCCCTTCGACGAAAGGCACAGCCATATCGTCCGGGCTCGTGGTGCGCGGCATGAACAGGTACGTGCCCGTAATCGGGGGAATCGAATTCCGACCTTCCTTGGAGCCGAGACCGCTGCGACGGTGACAGTTGCTGCAGGCAGCGTCTGCGCCCTCAACGCCAGCTCCTGCCTCACGTTCGCCGTGCGCAGGTCTTCCGGATAGCAGCATTCCGCGACGATAGAGAAGCTCACCGGCAGTCGGAGTGGCCGCCGCGTGCACGCCTGTGCCGAAAGTCGCCAGCGCCATCAGGCCTAGGACAACGAGATCGCGCCGGGCGCGCGGCATCCAGCGGAGCATCATTTCGAAGCAAGCAGATTGCGATATTCGTGCAGCAGCTCATCGGGCGTGACGAAGCCGTCGATGCGCAGCCAGGGCTTGCCGGGCGCCGAGCGCAACAATGTGACCGGGGTATGGCTCATTTTCTCCCCGCGGTACACGTCGAAGGCGCGCTGCGCGGCGAGGCTGGCCGCGAGAGTGCCCGTGTAGTGTTGCCATTGAGGGCTCGCTCCAAATTTTTTCGCATATTCCGCGAGCCGTGCCGGAGTGTCCTCCTCGGGATCGATCGAGATCGACATCAGGTGAACCGTCTTGCTTTCAGCACCGAGCTTGCGCTGGAACTGCGCGAAAGTCTGGCTGGCCAGCGGGCACACTGACGAACAACTCGTGAAGATGAAATTCAGTAACACGGGCCGCCCGTCGTCCAGTTCCTGCGGGAGCCAAACGCTCTTGCCATCATCGCGTATGAGCTCGACCGCCGGAGGCGCGTACTCGGCAGTGTACTTTGCGATGGTGGCCGTCGCGGAATGATGGTGGGCCGGGCCACCGGCGCCCGCAAGGCCACCGCTGCCCGCAGGGCTACCGCTGCCCGCAGGGCCGCCGGCAGCCTCGTCGGCCCAAAGCTGGGAGGTTGCGAGAACCAGCGCACCTGCGAACACGAGTGCGCAGGAGGTGATCCGCGGATTTGACAGCAACCTCATGTCGGTGCCCTTCGGCCTATTTCAGCGGAGACGCCGCCACCAGAACCTGCGGCTTGGTAAACAGCGAATCATCCAGCGCCGCATTCGCGGCAACCGCCTGGACGGTCATCTTGTGCGTCTTCTTGCCCGCCTCCACGGCGGTCTCGAGCACATGAGGGATCATGAGACCACCCTCTGACCTGTACTCTCGCAAGTAAATCGTGACCATGCGCATTCTGCCGTCCATGCGGCGGGGCGAGCCTTCCATCTTCGACTCGAGGAATGTCTGCCCGTCGATCCAGACGTGGCGGGCCTCGCCGTTTCCCAGTGTCAGTTTTAGCCTGTAACAAGGATGTCCTTCCACGGCTTCCGTTCCGTCGAACTGTATCTTGTTGCCTTTCGCGGCATAGTCGATGAGCGGACCGTCCAGGTCCTGCCAGTCGAGGGCCGCCCTCGCCTCCTCCGGAGTGTAAGGCTCGACCTCGCGCCGTCCGAGAAACGGCCGCAGCTTCCAGCCATTGGTGCCGTCGTAGACCTGCACGGCTGTGTCGCCCTGGAACTTGATCTCCAGCCGGCTCTTGCGCGGCCGCTTCATTTTCATGGTGAACGGCAGTGTCGGATTCTCCTTTGCGCCGGCCTCCATCTCGCCGGAGAAGGTCAGCGTCTTGACTGCGCGCCACGCTTGCAGACCGCCCCGGGCGGCGACATTCTTGTCGACGATCTGGGTAGCCGTCAGCTGTGGCAGGGCGCCGGCATCTGCGGCGACAGCCGGCGAGCCGACGAGCGACATCAAACAGCAAGCCAACAGGATTTGTCGTATCACAAGGGCTGCATCCTTCTCATTGATGGGAATTGCGGGTGGCGGCGCTCACAGGACTGCCAATCCTTCCACATGGAAGGGACCTATGACGATGTCGACCCGATCGCCGGGCTTGACGTGGCCGCCCTTGTTCGAGAACACCATCCAGTATTCCTGCCCGTTCTGGGGATCGGCGGTCTGGCGCAACTGGCCGATCTTGTCCATGACCGGCACCTGCAACATGACCTTCGTCGTCCCGTCGATCAGGTACGGGGTGGCCTGCTTGGCATCGAGCACTTTGGCCTTCTGCGCATCCACCACCCGGTAGCTGAATCGGATCAGCTGACCGGAGGAGGTTTGCCGGACCTGCATGCGGTCGATGCCCCACCGCGAGGCGTAGAGCCTGACGGCGCGGTCACTGTGCGCACTGTCCCGATAGGATTCGGTCGACTTGGCCACGGGGGTCGCGCCTCGCGCTCCGCCACCAGCAGCCACAATCAGGCAAACCAGGGCGCCGCCCGCGAGCAACACTGCGAGTCGGTGCAGGAGTTGTAACTCATTCGTTCGACGAGCCATCGTTCTTCCTCCAGGCGTCCGGTGTTACTTGCCCGTGCCGATTGCGGTCAGACACGCCTGGGCCACCCAGTCCTGCGGCGCTCCCTGGAGCACCTCCTGGAGGGTTATGAAGGCGCGCCTGTAGGTGTCCGTCCGCTCCATTGAGTCCAACTCCCGATCCGATTTGGTCCCGGTAAGGGACTTCCGCAGCTCCTTGTATTCGTGCCTATCGGACGGGTGAACCTTGGTGCAGAAGCTCAGGACACCGTCCACCGCACCCAATGACTGAGCCCTGTCGCTGCCGGCATCGGCCCAGGCGTGCGCCGATACGACGAGCGCGGCACTGAGGCCCAGGATATAGAAGGTTTTCATCTGTCATCTTCCCGCTTGTTTTTATTTGAATCATGATCGTGCTCCTCACGGGTTCGCGTGACCCACGAGCGTCCCGCTCTGCGGGCTTCCCGTCGCATTGTCGGTGAACGTGATGGTTCCCGTCCGATCCACCCCTCGTGCAGAGGAGACATTGGTGAATCGCACGCCGACCGTGCAGCTCGCCCCCGGCGCCAAATTGGCTCCCGCGCACGTGTTGCCCGCCACTACCAGGTTGAAGAACCAGGTGAGCAGGCCGCTACCCGTGCCCGACGAAACCGTGACATTACTGACCGAGACCGAGGCGCCACCCGCGGGCGTGGTGTTTGTCAGTGTTACGGTGCCTGTCCCGCTGTTGGCACCTGTCAACAGAGTGATCCGCAACGGATTCGGCGCGATCGATACCGTCCCTGGAGTGACACCCGCGCCGCTCAGCGTAACCGGGGAACCGGTCACAGCGACGTTTGCCGTGATAGCAAGCGTTGCCGGGACCGAACCGACTGCCGTCGGCTGGAACACTACGTTGATCGTGCAGGTGCCGGCGGCTGGAGTCAGCGTAGCGCCGCAGGTACCACCAGCCCCTCCCGCGGGCCGTGAATACCGCGGGGACGAGAAGGCAAGGGTGATGCCGGTCAGATTCGTGGCGCCCGTGTTGTGCAGCACCAGCTGCAGGGACCCGCTGGTCGAGCCCGTCGGCACGTTGCCGAACGCCAGTGGCCCTCCGGTGACACTGGCAACCGGAGCGCCGGTCGCAACGAGCTCGACGGCGCCGATATCGAACCCCCCACCCTGCGGCCTCGTGGTGCCGAAGAAGTCGTGAGTGGGCGCGCCGCTCGCGGTGGCTGCATTGACCGCGGGACCGCCGGAGATGGAGTAGTTCCCGAGCGTCAGGCCGGCCGGATTGACCAGCGACAGCGGACCGTAGCTCATGTTGACCCAGTTGTTGCCTTCATCGACGGTCGCCGCCGCGGTGAGACTGAACACCGGGTTCGGCAGGGTGGCGTCCGAGATCCCGGGCGGAACCTCGTAACCCAGTCCGCCGTTTTCCGGAGGCACACGCGAGCCGTTACAGTACGGAGACGTCAGACCCGGATTGGTGGCCGCGCCGATATTGCCGTTGCCGCTGTAGCCGCCGGTAAGGCTGGTCAGAATCGAGTTCTGCGGAGCCAGCGCGAATCCCGTTCCGTTATGGGTGGTGGCGTTAGTGTCGCCGCGGAAGCCGATGTCCCAATAGTTCGCACCGCTGACACAGTCGCCCGTCGCCGCCTGATTCAACGTCGGAACCAGCGTCACCAGGTGCTGCTGGCTCAACACTCCGGTACCGAAGCTGCCGACCTGAATGTTGAAAGCGCGGTTCTGCCAGATCAGATCGTTGCGAATCAGCGGGTACGAGACCGTCTTGCAGGCGGCCGGCGTGCCGGTCGGGAAGTGGCCCGACGGGCACGCTACGGTCAAGGGCGCCAACGCGGCCACGAGCAGCGAGGTATTGTCCTGCGATGACAGTCCCGCCGGCTGTGCAGCCGTGGGCGCAAGCCCGTAGACGCAGCTCGGGTCCTGCGGCTGGTTCGGATCCGGATTCGGCTTGCAGCCGGGCGGCGGGCTGTTGGCGTTGGCCGCCCCGAGCGTGTTGAAGAGCACGCCCGCCGAGGCCGTCGTGTCGTTCGAGACCACCGTATTGTTGATGAAGTCCACATTCAGTGCGTCCTGCATCGACACTCCGGCACCGTCCCAGCCCGCGACGTTGTTCACGATGATGTTGTTGGTGACCGAGACTTTCCACCAGTTGTTGCTGTTCCGCGGATTGTTCACGACATCGGAGCCGTTGATCTGCTGCAGCCGCAGGCCGCCGCCGCTGCCGCTCTCGGCGGTGTTACCCAGGATCAGGTTCGAATCGATCACCAGGTTGCCGCCGATGCCGTCGCCGAGTGTCGGCGCGCAATCCGTGTCGACCGCCAGGTTCTCGCAGATCGTGCCGTCCGGCGGCTCGCCCAGAATCGCCAGTCCGCCACCGTGGGTCGGGATCGTCGGGTTCGTGCTCTGGTTGAACAGGAACGAGTTGTTCGAGATGTTGCCCCCGCCGATGAATCCGAAGTGGGAGAAGCCACCGCCGTCACCGGCGCTCAGGTTGCCGCAAACCCAGTTGTGGTTGAACTTGTAGTTGTCCGCGCCGGTGCAGAAGGTCACACCACCCGCGGCCATCGGCGTCGTGGAGTTCAATTCGTCGCCGTAGGAAGCGTTCTGCGTGATGTAGTTGTGATGTACCTGCACATTGACGTTCAGCCCGAGCGGCAGCGCGATGGTGCCGACGACGGTCGGATCCGGGTTCTCCGGCTGACCGATCGTGATGCCACCCGAGAGAGTCCCGGCGTTGGCATAGACCCGGTTATTGGACACTTCCGTGGAGTGGTTCCAGCCGTGCAGGAAGATTCCGCCGCCACCCTGCGAGCTGTTGACGAAACTGATGCCGTCGACGCGCGAGGGGTTGCAGAGGAAATTGCTCGGGTAGTTCGTGCAGTCGGCGGTGCTGCTCGTGAGCGGCGTGCAGACCCCGTTCGCGCTGCAGTTGGGATCGATCTGCCCGTTCACATCGCGGACTCCCTTGGCGAGCACCGTGATGCCCGCACCTTCATACGCGCCCATCAGCGTGGGCTCCAGCAGGAGCTCGGCGAGGTTCCCGTTCAGCGTCGGATCCCAGCCGACGATGGGCTCGAGCGGGATTGGATCCACCTTGCGCTGCATCGCCGGGCTGCACGTGAAGCTGCCATTCGGATCGAACGGATTGCTGCTGCTGATGAAGCCCCCGTTCAGGGACAAGCCAAACAGGCAGCTGACCTGCCGGCGCCACGTATCGATCCGGCCGGAAGGATGGGTGTTGGCATTGACCTTGACCGAGGTCGCGCCGACGCCTTGCAGCCGAACCGGCTTCCACATGACCAGCATCTCGTTGTAGTTGCCGGGGCCAACGACGATCATGTCGCCCGGCGTCGCGTTGTCGATCGCGGTCTGGATGGCGTTGTTCGCCGCATTCTCCCCGTTGACATAGGTCGGGGCCTTGCCGCCGATCGTAACGGTGACTGTGTCGATCGACTGCTTACCATTCGCCGCCGTGATCACGAGCTCGCCGCAGCGCGTGGTCGCGGCCACGCCCCGCTGTTGGATCGTGCAGGTCGATTGGGTGGTGCTCAGGGTGGGCACGTTGCCGGTGATCACGCCATCGGTCCACGAAACATTTGTCAGCGGAACTCCGCCAATGGTGACGTTCGGGCAATTTCCCGTGGCCGGGCACGTGGCGGGCGTCGGTCCGAATCCATAGTGGCGGTTGACGAACTTCTGGTTATACGGAGCCGTCGTGGCCGAAGGGCCCGAGTATGCGTTGTTCGGAACCGGTACCCCCGGGCCGCTGGAGGGCGCCAGCGCGTTGATCGTTATCGGGTGGCCCGCTGCGCTAACCCAAGGTCCGGCGCCCCCGCCGCTTGCGTCACCGGTCACGCTGGCGATCGCCGGCGTTGAGTCGGGGTAGGCGCAATCAGGCGGGTTGTAGCCCTCTGCAAAGCTCGCCGTCGGCACCACCGGTGTGTCCATGTACTGTGTTTGTCCCGGCATGTACGGGATCTCGTAGCAGAACTGGCTGTATGACGGGTTGTAGAGCGGATCAGGGGTCGGTCCATTGCCCGGATCGTTCATGCACGCGACCATCATCGTGGGCGCATAGCCGGTCGGGTTCGGCGGATTCACTTCCCAGGTGGAGTAATTCAACCCGTTGTACTGACCCCACTGGTCGGAATACAGCCGGGAGATCTCATTGCCGGCGAAATCCTTGATCGATATCGGCAGGTTGGGCACGGCAAACTTCTCGCCGAATTGGGGCGAGAAGGGGTCGAATTCCGACGAGAAGTCATCCAGGATGAAGCCCGTGAAATGCGCGGCGACGTGCGTCGAGCTGAACACCCAGAATTTGGCGAGTGCCTGGGTCTGGTCCGTGAGCGTCACTTCCTTGCGATCGCACAGATGACGTGAGGCTCCCGCAAAGGGCGCCACTTCCTGCGAGTAGGGGAACAGGCTGATGTAATCGGGCACTACGCGCAGCTGCCCCACGCAAGGCCAGAAGGTCTCGACGCTGCCCGTGTCACCCTCGTGGCGCGGAGCCGACCCTAAGTCCTGAGTTGGATTCTGCGCATTGTTCGCATTGTAGGCGGCACCCACCGCGGCCTGGTCGGGCAGGATGAAGATGCTGCCCAGTCCGCCGAACTGCTGCGTCACCGGCGCGATGTAGTTGTCACCGATCAGAATGTTCTTGTCCTCCTCCTTCACGAGCTCGTAGCCCGGAGGCACGATCATTTCGACCACGTACTTGCCAGCCGGCAGCATCGGCGCGCCACGGTCGTAGTCCGTGGAGGGATTGGCAATGCAGGCCGTGCAGTTCGTGGCGGTGGGCTTCCCGGTAACCGGATCTCGCGCGGTGACGCTCGGGAACTGATACATCCCGTCGTACGGCGCCGGTTGTACCTGGTTGAAGTTGTGCAGGCCGTCGTAGCACTTGAACTGCGAGTTGTTGGGCATCGGGGTGCCCGGATTGAGCCACTGTGTGCTGCCCGCCAGGGTGTAGAAGAACGGATCACCCGCGGTCGTGCTGGTGGGACCGGGCAGCTGGCCGGGGCAGTTCATGTTGGGAACGTGGTCGCTGCGGAAGCCCTGGGCCCAATCATCCCAACTCGTGGTCTGGGTGGTGTCGACCCGCTTCAGGCTGGTAGTCCCGTCCGGAGCCGTGCTCTCCAGATAAAGGTTGATGGTCACGCCCGGAACGTCCGGCGTCCAACTCGTATGGATGAGCAGTGCAGGGTCATCGAACGGCCGGGTCGAAGCGTAAATCACCTCGCCCTTGATGCCGCCGTTCTCTCCCGTCAGGTAGGGCGCCTTGCCGAATTCGAGGAACTCGCTCGAGCCGATGAAGCCTTGCCAGCCTTCGGTGGTGACCCACGGCGGGTCGATGCGGCCGCTCGAGCCTCCAGGGCCGCCGCCGGTCGGGTTGGTCAACCGCGTTTGCGCACTGCAGTCCGCGTCGGCGCAGTAAACGGATCCCGGGACGCGCAGGTTGGTTGGGAGGGAAACGGTCTCGACGGTATTCGCGAAGCCCGCGCCGATGGTGGAGTTACCCGCCCCGCCGGCACCGTCCGCGGCGCCACCCGCGTCATAGACCACGTGCACGCCGGTCTGCTTGTAGCGGTTGGTGTCCGCCTCGATCACATACCAGTTGAACAGGGGGAAGATCTCGTTGAAGCCGGCGAACCCGTTCAGATCGGTGTTGTTGAAATTGGAATAGCTGCCATCCCGGAAGCGGATATTGGTCGGGACCAAGGTCAGGCCGGGCTCGGTCGGATTGCCGTTGGTGTCGAGATTAGACACACCGTCGCGGTTTATATCGAGAAAGGTCCGGGTGTAGATATTCGTGTGCCATTGCTGCTTCGGCAGATCTCCCAGGGCCGTGTTGGTACCCGCCGTCAGCGTGACGGGCGTCGACAGGCCATCCACGATCAGATCGTTCCACTGGTCGAATACCGTGATTCTCCAGTTGCCCGCGGGCAGGCCCGTCAGGCTGAAGGAGCCGTCGGCGTTGCACTTGGTGAACGCGAAATCATCGTCGTCCGGATCACCCAGGGTGATATAGCACTGCGTGAACGCGTTGGCCGTGCCCGAGCCGCTGGTGTAGAGGCGCTGGTCTGGCGTACGGCTCTGGCGCTCGTCCGTAATCGTTCCCGAGACCGATGCGGTGCAGGTCAAACCGCCGCCGCCGGTGGCCGTCTTGTCGCAGATCCCGGTTCCGGCCGAGTTGTTCCTGCGATTGTTGATGATGTTGCTGTTCGCAAAGCCCACCGAGACGTGGTAGCCCGCCGGCCCGAACTCCTGGAAGTAGGCTGGTCCGCCGACCTTGATGAAGGAGTCGTGGGCTTTCTGTCCGTCCAGCGTGTTGGTCTGCAGCCACTCCTCTCCCCGGCCGATCCGGTCCGCGGACGGCGTCGCCACCACCCCGTAGCGGCCCGGCATCAGGTTCGCGATCACCGCCTGGCCCGCGAGCGGCGATGCGGTCTTGCCGTCGGACTCGAGATCCGGACACGTGACGATCATGCCCACGAGATGGTCAGGGGCCGGATTTGCGGCCGTGTTAGGCGTGGAAATCGGGCACGCGTCAAACCCAGTGAGCTGGTCGATCGTGCCCGCCAGGCTGTTCGACAGCGGCATGTTGAACATGTCGTAGGTCATCTGCCCGGTGGGGTCCCCCGTGCCGCCGGCGTCGTCGAACAGCTCGATCTGGAAGCCGCCCAGTCCCGGCTCCTTGGCGGTCCCGAAGGTGTCGGTCCCTCCGTGGTTGTCGTGTTCGCCGTTGAGCGGGCTGTCGTCCTCAAACACGAACACAGCGACCTTCGCCGTCGGCAAGGGGGTCGGCTGCAACAGTACGGTCACCGGGGCAAAGGGCGTTGTGGTCGACACCGGAGCCGGAATGGGCGAGCCACCCATCGTGTGGCCGCAGGTTCCGCTTCCAGGAGCGTAATCCGTGGCAAAGACGGGGCAGTCCCTGGCGAGGTCGAACTGCCGCGGCGCGGGCATCGAGTAGGTGGCGGAGGCAGATCCAAACACCGCCCCGCCGGCCGTGTAGGAAAACGCCGTGGGAGTGGCACTGCTCACCTTGAATGTACCGTTAGTTCCGGACGGTCCGCCCGTTACGGTGACTTGGTCTCCCACCGCCAGGTGGGACTCGGTGCCCGCCGGCAACGTCGCGGTGACCGTCGATCCGGTTCTCGACAGGGTGATCGCCTGGGCGGTGACTTGTACCGGAGCGCCAGCCCCGGCCGTGAATGAGTTACCGGCATCGCCCGGCAGGATCGAGATGTAGTAGCGCTTCGTCGGGTCGAGGTGAACCTGGCTCGGGTTGACTGGGGCCTGCTGTGTGGCGGTCGTCCGGCAGACACCGTTGCCGACGTCGCACACAGCGCTCGCCCCCAGCAGGGTCTGCCCGAATTCGCAGGCGTACTTGCCGACACAGCCGGCCGCGACCACGGGCATGTAGCTGGTGTGGAAGTTGGTTCCGAGGTTTTGCACCGAGGCCGGACATCCGGCCGGCTTCGGAGTGACATTCTCCGTGCAGGCGGGATTGATGTTGAAAGTCCGGTCTTCCTCGATGATCCAGCGATAGTCGCTGATCAAGGTCCCTTGTGGCGCATCCTTTACGGTCACCGAGAGGCCACTGCCCGGCAGGAAGATCACGGTCGCGTCGGCGGCGTTGCTCAGCTGGCCCGTCGACGTCTGCGCCTTATAGCTGAACGTCTGGCAGGTCGAGCCCGCAGGGGGGACCGGAGTCAGCGTAACAGGGCATGCGGATCCGGGTCCGGTCGCGGCGAAGGAGCCATCAGGATTCAACGTGATTGCCGTGTTTGCCGTGCCCGCAATTTGAGCGGTGAGCGGCAGGCCGCTCGGATTCGTTACGCCGCCGAGCACTCCCGGCAACGTGCTGACGAACTGCGAGGCAATGCTACTCGTGAACGCTATCGCGTTCGCAACCGGCGCGCTGCCAAGGCAGCCCCCGGTGCAGGCCGCCAACGTCACTTTCGTGCAGGCCGGGCCCGAGGTAGCTCCATTGCCGCAGTAACTGAACGTCGTGGGTGCGCCGGAATAGGTGAAGGTGCCGTCAGGATTCAGCGTGAGCCCCGGCACAGTGCCAACAACCTGGACTCCGTAGATCCCCACGTCGTTTGCAATCACGCCCTTGGCGCGGTCCGACACGGTCACCGTGTTACCGGGAACGAAAGAGTACGAGTCGGGGTTGGCTTGCGTGACCACCGGGGCACTGGCAGGAGCCGTGCTGGCGAGATTGACGCTGATGTAGCCCTGCATGCCTCCATCGCGCTGATTGTTGGTAGACAAGCTCAACTGGCGATCGAACACTGGCAGGACCGGAGGCGCGGTCGCGGTACCGGTCGTCAGCGGGGCGTTGATCAGCACGTCGTAGGTCTTGCCGGCGGCCAGGAACACCTCGCTTTGAATCCTCGGAATCCCAGGCAGCACATTGCCGTCTTCCGCGATCAGCGCAAAGCCGGCCGCCGGAGTGGTTCCGGTTTGCGCGCCGACGATCGACGGGACGTGCATGCGCAGACCCGCGTTCACGAACCGCACCAACACCTGGCCGGTGGCGGGCGCGGGCGCCGCTGTGAAGATCGAGCGGCTCGAATTGGTCCCGGTACGGTCGAAGGAGACTCCGTTCATCAGGTAGTAGCGTGGGTCGTAGTTGACGGTCGGCGGATAGCACGTGTGGAAGGTCGTCGTGTTCGCTGTCCCGTCCGTGTTCAGAGGATTTCCGCATTGACCCGGCTGGCCGGACCAGACTTTGGTTTCGCTAAAACCAGGGGTGACTACGGCAGTCGCTACAGCGGCGTTCTGAATTGCATCGATCTCGCTGAGGAGTAGTGGAACCTCGGCGTTGTAGGTCACCGCAGTTGCCGTGCCGGCGGTTCCGTATGCAGTTCCAAGCGGCGTCGCCGCGGTCGGTGCTGTCGTAACGACCAACACGCCATACAGGCCCATCGGTCCCTGGATCGAGGGATGCGTTCCCGACTCGATCAGGTAAGTGCCAGGTTTCAGATTGGTCCAGGTCAGCGCGGTCGTTGCACCGTTCACCACCTCTGTTGCGAACGACCGAACCCGATCTGATTGAGGAGGGGGATTGAATGTCGGATTGCCGGCCGACGTGGGATCCCCACCGGAGACACCGCTGGTGTCGGGCGCGCCCGCGATCGGCCAAGTGGTTCCCTGCGCCGCATGCGGCGGGCTCGGCGTTCTCTGCGGGGCGTCTCCCAATCCGCCACCGAGTTGACCGACGATCACCAGGGACGTGGGCAGCGGCGCGGGCAGGTTGTTAGTCAGGTTGATCGTGAAGGTCCCGGGACCGGAGGGGACGGTGATCACAACCGGCGACCAGCCGGTTCCGGCGTTCGGGTTCGAAGCGACGCACGTGGCTGGGGCAACCGCCGCGGAGCAGGTGTAGCCCCACATCGGCACGACCTGCCCGTCCGGCAGCGATGTCGTCGTCGAGCCCGCCGTGAGAGTGACGCTCTGGGCGAAGGAGGCAGCACTCGCCGCCATCAGGACGGCAGCCAGGAGTCCCGATTCGACCAGGACGGACTTGAAGGTGTTGGATCGCATGGAGCTGCTCCTCGTTCTTCTAATTCGATTCGTCAATCACGAATTCGCGTGAATCGACGAGCATCATCATCAGCATGCCGCCCGGGAAAATGTTGTTGGTGGTGATCTCGCGCTCGTTGTGCGAGTGCCACATGAATGCGAAACCCGCTTCCGATCCGGGTGGGTTTGCGATCGTGCCGGAGGGAGGTGTGGTTCCTGTCGGGCCGGACGCGCGGACGGTTGCGTTCGGTCCGAGATAGGGGCTGCCGCCATACCAGGCGCCGTTGGCCATGATGTTCGCATCCGGCAAGGCCATCGGGCCGCCGCTTGCGACCTGACCGAACGGCGCTTTCTGCAGCGCACGGTCGTGATCCGCGCACCATTCGTAGTAATTCAAAGCCGTCGGGTTTCCGGTGTTATAACCGTCGGTATCCGCGTTGCACGTCGATGCGTCCCCGGAATACCCGTGACCGTACGCGTCCCAGCCAAGGCCCTTGCCCGTCCAGTAGAAAATTCCGTCCATCGCCAGACCTGGTGTGGTCGTGGTTGTGAAGAGCAGCGGTCCAGCGAGCTTCGTCGGATCGCTCTGGCTCAACATCAGGTTGCCGTCGCGTGCCAGGACGCGCACGTGATTGCCATGCTCGTGAAACGGATGCTGCCAACGGCCCGTGCCGACGATTCGCAACAGTGTCAGGTCCCCCGGGTGCATGTGCGGGTTGCCGTTGTACGGCTGATGCGGGTAATGCGGCGCGTAGTTCGGATCCATGTCATCCGGCATGGAGCGGCCGTTGATCATGAAATAGGCCGGATGGTAAGGCTCGGTGGCGACGACCATGCATCCCGCCGGATTTGCGCAAGGCTGCCCGGCCTGCTCCTCGGCCTGGCGATGGATCGCGGGATCCATCTCGGAAAACTGGAACAGGTACTCGCGGTCGTAGCAGCTTTGCGCTACGTGGTAAGCCGCTCCAGTTGTCGAAAGTCGGAAATCGTTCTCGCCTCCCGCAACCAGGGCGGTTCCGGCGGAATTGACGCCTGCGGCCGTGTTGTGCGTTGGACAGGTCGGAGTGTTGGTCGAATTCGGCAGAACGATGATGGCGCCGTAAAGACCCATCTCGACTTGCAGGTCACCCTGGGTGCCGCTGTAGTACGCGTGTGTGCCCGGGTTGGTCGCCGTGAACCGATAAGTCACCGTGCCACCGGTTGCCGCTTCCTGCGTCAGGACGCCCGCCGTACCGTCCGTGAACGGCTGCAGGATGAAGCCGGGAAACAGCATCGAGGTATTGCCGGCGGCGGCTGGCAGGTTGTTGGTCAGAGCGATCGTGACTGTCTGACCTTCCGTGACAATCAGGGTGGGACCCGGAATTTGCATCGTCGGGCAGGCCGCACTCGCGATGGCCGTCGGCAGAAAGGTCGGCGAGAAGCCGCTCGCGCAGCCGTAACCCCATGAATAGACCATGTTGCCGTCCGGCTGACTGATGTAGTTCGCCTGGGCGGTCAGCGCAAAGGTCGGGCCCTGGATGCCGGGTGCAGCGGCCTGCGTGGTGGCCGCGAACAGCCACGTTGCGGCGATTATCGCGAGAGGCAGCAGTCGGTTCATCGAGGTCGCCTTTTTCTTGGTCGTAGCGCTCATGGCCGCTCCCCTAATTGATGTGGACCTCGGTCATCAGACCGCCGAAGTTTTCGGCGTCGTTCGACAGATGGTCGAGGTTTGGGGTGTAGAGGTAGTAGACCTCGCCCTTGGTGTAGGCCGAGCCGTCGGGCTTGGGAATACTGGTATCCAGCAGCACATCCAGCGACTCGCCGCCCGCCAGCGTGATCGAGTTGGTGGTGTAGTACATGTTGTTGCCGGCCTGATCGCGCAACAGCTTGGCGTTGTAGCCGATCACTTGCATCGGAATGCCGAGGGAGGCGAGCGTCTGGTATTCGCTCACGTCGAGATCGGAGATTCGCAGGAGCGCACGCTGGCCCGCTGTTATGTTGATGATGGTCGGCAACGGCTGCGAAAAGTGCGTCGCGCCGTCGGCCGACTGGGTCTGCAGCGCGCCCGTCGTCACGGTATCCGGGTAGCTGCGGCCATTCAGCAGGAAGTACTTGTCTTTCATGTCCGTGAACGGCTCCGGGTTGAACGTCATGCCGACGAAGTGGAAGTTCGGGTCGAAACCGTGAATCTGGATCGGGTACTCGACGTCGTAGGCGGTAGAGCCGTCCCCGTCGTTGTAGGCGTACTGCTTGCCGGGGAGCCCGGGCGTCGGCGTTGTTTGGCCGGGGAGGATTCCCTGGTCCGCAGGGAGCGGATTCGAACACAGAATGTCCTTGCTGCAGGCAGTCCGCAGGTCGCCCTGCTGTGCCTGCAACCCACCGTACAAGCTTCCTGAGGTGACGCGGTTCTGCCGCGGTCGCACGTAGAGCTGCCCCACCATCCCCATTTGCAAGTGCTCGGGGGGTGTTATGTGACAGTGCCAGAAGTAAGTGCCGGCATCCGGTGCCAGGTAATAGTAGGTGAAGCTGCCACCGATGTTGATCGCGACCGAGGCATCCGGCACCCCATCGTAAAACGCGGACGCGTTCGGGTAACCGTGGAAGTGGACCGTGTGCTGCTCGAACAGGTCGGGCCGCATGATCATTCCGACGTTGGTCAGTGTCAGGAAGAACTCGTCGTCCTCGTCGATCGCCATCATCGGGGCGGGAATGTTCCCGTTCATCACGCCCACATCCATGATCGGCCGCGGATCGACGTGGCCCGTCATCGCGCCGCCGGCCATCGGATCGGGTGTGAGGCCAACCGCGCCGTTCGGACTGCTGCCGGCATACGGCAGGGTCGGGTCGAATGGCGCGGGGCCGTCGTAAGCTACGTTGAACACGCTGCTCGGCTGGGTGCCGGGGAGCCCGTTCGCGATATCCATCAGCCCCGACAGGGGACCAAAGGAAAACATGTAGGTCTGGGTGCCATCGGCCATGGTCGCGTAACCATCGCCGCCGGATATCTGCTGGCACTTGATTCCGGGGTTCGACTGCCCGTTGACCGGTGGATGCAGACTCGTGCTCGTTGGACACTGGACGCGAAATGACTGGGCCGCGGCCGGCAGCGTCAACAGGCACAACGACAGCGCTATAAGTCCGCGCATGTAGCAGCGTGTGCTAAACATAGGGGCCTCCGTCTTGATCCGCCGACGCGTAGCGCGTCGCCAGTGATCTTGTGAATCTCGCGTGTGCCACTGATTCGCCTGTTGGCTTGTTAGTTTCTTGACTAGGGAGACTGCGTGTCGCGACGGGTTTGCGACAATGGACGGACGCTGGTGTACTCAGCGGGTCAACGCTGTACGCAAGGTAGGGTTTGACAGTATTCTTCGGTCGAAGGGTTGTCGTCCGGAAGGAGTGCCTGTCCTTCCATGACGGATGAACCGATCCGGGCCGGAAAAGGATGGTGACTAGCGCAGTGTTTTGTTAACTGCGCGATGCGGAAGTCCGCGGGGGGCGCCAGGCGGAGGAGCGCCCGCAAGGACCTATGCGAGAGGCAGGTCCGTCCGCTCGGAAACCAGACCCGTCTGCAAGGCGTAGCGTGTCAGAGCGGCTGTACCGTGCAACTCCAGCGCGTCGCACAGACGTTCCCGATGCTTCTGTATAGCCTGGATGCTCACACCCAGCAGCCGCGCGATTTCCCTGTTGGAATGTCCAAGCGCAACCGAGCGGAGCACCAAGCGTTGCCGCTCAGTGAGATTCGTTGTAGCGATGCCGCGTCCCCTTCCTTCCGACTCCCAGGGCTGCGACTTCGGTTCGGTGAGCGACTTGCAAAGGTACGGCCGGCCCGCGGCCGCGCTGCGCATCGCCGCAAGCAACTCGGGCGAGTTGCAACTCTTCAGAACGTAGCCGCAGGCGCCCATCTTCATGGCAACTACCGCGTTTTCCCGTCCGGGAAGCGCGGTGAGCACGAGAACCTGCAATCCCGGGAGGCGCGAGCGGAATTCCGCAATGAACTGTACTCCCGCACGATCCGGCAGCGGAAAATCCGTAAGGACCACATCCGGCTGCAACGAATCGATCAGCGGCAGAGCCTCGGTTGCGTCTGCGGCCTCACCGATGACCTTGAATTCGGCGGTTGCATCAACCATGAAGCGGACCGCCTCGCGCACGAGTCGGTGCCTGTCGACGAGAATGACGCGTTGTACGCGGCCCGCGGCGGTGGCGGTGGCGGCGGGAAATTCTGAGCTCGTCAAAGCGTTGAGAGACATGATCTTCGCCATGGCGCTGTGCGCTCTTTGGATGCTGCACAGCTTAAGAGCGAAAGATTTGCGCGAGAATGAGGGCCGGCCCGTACGGGCTCGCACGGATGCGGGTGATGCAGTCCCGTCGCTTGCGCGCGGGAATCTGACAAAACCGTGAGTGGATTGGTTGCTCAGTCCACAGCGAGGCTGGCGCGAATCACTTCGGCGAGCGAATGGCAGTCGAGTTTTTCCATGATGCGCGCCTTGTGAACTTCGACGGTCCGCGGGCTGATGCCCAGGTGAGCCGCGATGTCGCGGTTCTGACGGCCTGCCGCAAGGAGTGCGAGGACCTCACGTTCGCGCGCTGTCAGACGCTCGAGGCGCCCTGTTGCAGCCGAGCGCGCAGTTGCCGAGGCGCGCCGCTCGCGATCAACACGCAGCGCGTTCTGGAGAACGTCCAGGAGCATTGCGTCGTCGACCGGCTTTTCGAGGAAATCGAATGCGCCGTTCTTGAGCGCTGCACGGACCGTCGCGACGTCACCGTGTGCCGTAAGGACGACCACGGGCACGTCGATTCCGCGCTCACGGAGCGCGGACTGCAGCTCCAGGCCCGTCATTCCAGGCATCCGCAAATCCGTTAGCACACATCCGGGCCACTCTACTCGATAGGTCTCGATGAACGACTCGGCAGTCGCGAACAGTTGTGTTCGAATGCCCTTGAGGGAAAGGAGCAGAGAGAGCGAATCGCGCACTCCCAGGTCGTCATCGATCAGGAAAACCGTGCCTTCCTGCTCGCTCATAGGTTGGTCCGCGCAATGTCTTTAGTCGTCAGGCGGATCACGAACCGAGCCCCTCCGAGGCTGCCGGGCTCGACCCAGAGATCGCCCCCCTGGTTGCGAAGGAACGAGCGGCTGATGGACAGCCCCAATCCCATGCCGTTGGCCTTGCTCGTCACGAACGGCTCGAAAAGCCGCTCAGCCACGCTCTCGGAGAGGCCAGGTCCCGAATCTTCCACAGCAATCACCACGTCCGAATCCCTCATTTGCACCGTGATCTCCACGCGGCGGCGGTGCCGCGCGGAAGCGAGCGTATCGAAGGCATCCAGGGCATTGGTCAGCAGATTATGAACGACGATCTCCAGTTGCGTACGGTCGACCAGTACGGTAGGCAGGCTCTCCGCGCCGCTCATCTCCAACTCAACGGCGCTGCGCCGAGTTCGATCCTGAAGCGACGCCACCGCCCGACCGCAAAGCGCCGTCGCGTCAACTGGCTCCAGGCGCACACCTTCGCCTCGATAAAACTCGCGTAGTCGACGGAGTACGGCAGCCGCCCGGACGGCTTCCGCGTTGGCCTTGCCCAGAGTGGTCGCGAGCCGGGGGTCGGCGGACGCAAGCGGTTCCGCCATGATTTCCGACGCGCGTACGTAGGAGAGCAATGCGGTCATCGGCTGATTCAGCTCATGCGCGAGCGCGGAGGCGAGCTGGCCGGCCACAGCAAAACGCATGGCCCGCTGAAGCGCCGCGTCCTGATCGCGCATGTGGTGTATGGCCGCATCCCTCTGAGTTGCCAATGCACCGAGGAACAAGGCCGTAATGCCGAGCGAAAGCAATGGAAACTGGACATCAAACAGCGGAATCGAGCCCGGGGTCAACTCGAGTGCCGCAACCAGTGCGGCCTGCACCAGCGATACGCTCACCATCGCGCCCGGTACCCCACGACGCAGCGCAATCCAGGTGACCGGGATAAATAGAGGGAAAAACAGGCGCACGTCGCGCGCGACGACGAGCGCAAACGCGAGGCCGACCCCGGCAGCCGCCCACACACACTGCAGGATGAACTCGCGCGGAGTACGCCGTACCCCGTCCCACACCGCCGGCAGGTCGAGTCGCAACAACAACAAGGGTGTCAACGCGACGATTCCGTTGAATTCTCCGATCCAGTAGCGCCCGATACTGCCCCAGGCCTCACTGGTCTCGAGCTCACCGGCGTTCACCAGAGTCCAGACGTAACCTGCGGCGGCCGCGCCGGTTGCCACCGCCGTGACGCCGACGAACCATGCAGCGTCCAGCGGAGTCTCGATGGGTCGGCTGATGCCGCGCTTGCGCAATCCCCACGCCGCCAGCGTGTACACAGCGGTCAGGTAAAGCGAAGAGAGTCCCGTCGGTTGCCACGCGAACGGAGCGTGTTCGGTGAGAAGCTCGCCCAGAAAGATTCCGACCGCAACCACCGGCGCCCACCGCCCCCCGCGCGCAAGGAGCAGCGCCACTGTAATCCCGGTGTTGGGATTCCAAGGCGTGATGCCCGTGTGGCGGACCGGCTCAACGTAGCTGATCCAGTCCAAAAACAGGTATAGCGCGATATACCCGGCGCCAAACGCCAGAGACTTCGACGCGAAGGGCCGCTCTCCCAGGGACACGCTGGTTGTCGAGACGCGAGTCACGGGGACAAAATACAGCTACGGGGGGATGGGCGCCAGCGATCACGGCTGTCGCGATTGGGTACGGGGTGCGGAATTGGTGGCGCGTCACGGCTGCGGCCCGCTTGATCTGAAGTAGGATTCCGCGTGGTCACCGCGAAGCGGCGCATAGGCCGGAGATGACATGCCCATTCCGGATGGATACCATCAATGACGAACTGGATGACCGGTGTATGCGAAACAGGCGGCATCAACATCCATTACCTGCGAACCGGAGGGTCCAAGCCTCCGTTGGTTCTTCTTCATGGATTGACCGGGAGTGGAGCCTGCTGTCGTTGGACTTATTCAAGAGCAGAGGAGGTGTTGGCTCAGGCGCGGGTCCGGCACGCACACCGTAGGCCCGAGTTGGTCGAACTCATAGCCGCGAATTACCTCGCCCACTCCGAGAACGGCGCGTAGAGCATCGGACTTCTCACGCCCTTTTCACCCGCGCGCCGCACATCACATGCCCATAAAACCGCTCCACTCCGCGATGCAGCCCTACTCAGCAGTCGTGCTGGGCTCAACCGGGAATGTGGGACGGCAGATCGTGAACCTGCTCGCGGCCAGCCCCGCGGTGAGGCAGGTGGTGGTAGTGAACCGCCGGCAGAGCGATGAGTTCAAGGGCATACCGAAGGTGCGTGAGTTAGTGGTGCCGGACATGGACAAGCTGGCCGGGGCAGTGGAGCCCGCGGCGAGGGAGGCCGACGCCACGGTCGGCTTCTGCGCCATTGGCGTCGGCAAGGGCAGCCAAAAGATGCCCGAGGCAGAGGTGCGCAAGATCGAGGTGCAGTACCCCGAGGCCTTCGCCAAAGGGTGCAAGGCGGGCGGCGTTCTTTCCATGGGCCTCATGACCGCCGCTGGCTCCGACATCAAGTCCTCGTTCACATATGTGCGCATCATCGGCGAGAAGGAGAACGCGGTGACCGGCGTCGGCATCCCGGCCCTCGGCATCTACAAGCCGAGCGTCATCTTTGGCAACTCCAACACACCGTCCTACCTGCGCTACGTCTTCCCGGCCGTGCAGTGCGTCTTGCCGTCGCGCTACCACTCCATCCACAAGAACGAGCTGGCCCGCGCCATGTTCGAGGGCACGCAGAAGGCGCTGGCAGAACTGCAGCAGAAGCAGGCCCACGGCGGCGCGCTCCTTGAGCCAGGGGTCAAGTCCTACGAGTACAGCGACATGAAGCCGTTCTTCAACAAGGATGATCCCAAGGACTGAGCTGGCTGTTGCGCCGCCCGTGCCGACATTGATCGCATAGGCAGCCTTAAGCCTGAGGATAGGGATTGGCGAATGCGCGATTTCACCATGTTTGACCCCTGTGGGGTCCTGTGGCGGGTAGCGCAGGACATAGATTGCAGGCCGTGTCCAGACGGCCAACATCGGCCAGATTTCTCTCAACGTGGTAAGAAATTGGGGTCTCGCTTCTCGAAAAATGCCCGGACCCCTTCGAAACATTCATGTGCGTCCAGGACACGCTCTTGAGCACTGCGCTCGGCGCGTAACTGCTCTGACAATGAGTTATCGAACGCCGACGCGCTCAGCTGCCGAATCTGCGCTATCACTGAGCGGGGACCCGCTGCCAGACGATGCGCCACCGCTTGCGCGGTGTTGAGCACGTCCACCGATGGTACGACGGCATAGACGAGCCCCCAATCCAAAGCGGTCTTTGCGTCTATCTTTTCTGCAAGAAGCAGCGTTGAAAGCGCCCGTCCGCCGCCGATACGCCGCGCCAGTCGAGCTGTAACGCCCGCATCAGGCACGACACCCAGCCGTGCGAATGAGGGCCAGAGGTAGGCATCTTCCGCGATGACAATGATATCGCTGACGAGGGCCAGGCTCATCCCCGCACCCACAGCCGCCCCATTGACGGCGGCGACGATCGGACACTGCAGTTCGCCGAAGCGCAACACCAGGGGGTCCATAAAACGGCGTAGCTCGGCGTGCGCCTGTTGACGGGCATCCGGAGTCCCAAGATCGACCGAGTGCAGATCGACGCCGCTGCAAAAGACTCCGTCGCTTCCGGTAATGACCAAGGCCCGAACACTGGAGCTGGCTTTTTTGATCTCGTCGATCGCGCGGTGCATTTCCCGCACCGCGTGGATATCGATTGCGTTTCGTGCAGCCGCTGATCGAAGGACCAGGGTCGCCACATGATTCGTGATCGTAAGGTCTATGACACTCATGCCTGCGGTCCTTCTGTTAAGAAACCCGAGGTTGGACGGGGGGATCTTAGATCACGTGAAGATATAGCTACAAATCTCCGGGCGCCTGCGGCATGTCGGTCCGGAAAGGGCAAGCTCACACCGAGCGATAATGCCTAGCTTATATTTCGTGTTTATAAGCTTTAACTTCTATATTGCGGATATAAGCTAGGGCTTCTATAATGAAGCCATGGACACTCTACTTTTACAGAGCCCTTCGCAGCTTTCCCTGCATCTGAAGTCACTGCGCAAATCGCGCAAGGTGACTCAGGCCGATATGGCCAAACGCTTGCAGATCACACAGGAACGCTACTCCCAAATCGAGCGCAATCCTGAGCTGATCGCTACCGGGCGACTTCTCGAGATTCTCGCCGTCCTCGGGGTAGATGTGCTGCTCAAATTGCGACCACCTGAGGGCGCTCATACACCCACGCCAACACCAACGCCCACGCCAACCCGTCGAGGTGAGGACTGGTGAGTACACTCGGCGTGTGGGTGAACGGCCGCTACGTCGGCGCCTGGCAGCAGGTGCGCGGTGGGCGGGATCGTTTCAGCTATGACAAAGGTTGGATCTCCGATCCGCAGAGTCGTGCGCTATCGCTGTCACTGCCGATGACCTCGGATGCTGCGATCACGAGTGATGCGGTCGGCTACTACTTCGATAACCTTCTGCCGGACAGCCAGGGAATCCGGAATCGAATCCAGGCTCGATTCAACACACGCTCGGCGAACACGTTCGATCTGCTCGAGGCCATCGGTCGCGACTGCGTCGGCGCCGTGCAGCTGCTACCCGAAGGCAGGGAGCCAAACAGCTGGGATACTCTCAATGTACGGCGCCTGAAGCCTAAAGAGATCGAGGCGATTCTGCGGGCCGTGCCGACTGCTTCAGCGCCGCTCTTGAACGGCCCCGATGAGAGTGGTGATTTTCGCATTTCGCTCGCAGGAGCGCAGGAAAAGACTGCGCTGACCAAGATGGGTCAGCATTGGTACAAGCCATTGGGCTCGACCCCGACGACGCACATCCTGAAACTCCCGCTGGGACTGGTCGGCAACCGCAAACTCGATCTTTCCCATTCCGTCGACAACGAGTGGCTGTGCGCGGCGCTGCTGAAAGAGCTGAAATTGCTTGTAGCGAACACGGACATCGGGCAATTCGGCGATCAGCGCGCGCTCATTGTGGAGCGTTTCGATCGTCGCTGGCAGAGCGTCGGTGACGGTGATCCGCACGCGGCCAACTTCGAGCCGCTCAAAGAGACCTGGATCGCACGGCTTCCTCAGGAAGATTTCTGTCAGGTCGCCGGGCTTCCGCACACCAGGAAATATGAGAACGAAGGCGGCCCTTCGATGCGCGATATTCTGAATGAGCTCGCGCGCGCCGAGCACCCCGCCTCAGATCAGCAGCACTTCATGCTGTCGCAGTTGGTATTCTGGATGCTCGCGGCGACCGATGGGCACGCAAAGAACTTCTCGCTCTATCACCACCGCGGGGGTGGCTTCGGCCTCACGCCGCTCTACGACGTCTTGTCGACGTGGCCCGTGATCGGAAAGCGTGCCGATCAACTCGACATTCACGAGCTGAAACTCGCGATGCCCCTACGCAGCAAGAAGGCCCATTACAAGATCGTTGAGATCCAGCCGCGGCACTTCCAGGCACTCGCGGATCAATATCCCGACGCACAGAACGTTGTCCCTGTTCCTCCCTAGTGCTGCTGGCCAAATCGCGAGGTACGCGCGTGAATCCGCTGCACGACTGCCCGGGTCATCTCGTTGCGCAGGACGAAGCCAGGCGGCCCGGACTGTGCTCCTTTATGTCACACCTACTGGCCCGGTACGCAGTCCCCTTGAGTTGTCGCCGCCGCCGGCGGACTGAGCGCACTTGGCCTTTTCAGATGAAGACAGCCGCTGCGGCCAGGACGCCCACCTTGAGAAGCTGAACAGTCGCGAGAAATTGTGGTTGA
>DATMQL010000118.1:0-5430 GCA_035566815.1 Steroidobacteraceae bacterium
CGTCGACGAAATCCTTGAGGGAGTCCGGCACAGATATGTTCATCGTGCTCATGCTCGAAGCATAGTACGCTTTGGCAAAATTTGGCAAAGCCGTGGCGGGGCTCAATGGAAGTCGGGTCCGGCGTTGCAGTGACAACCGAGCTTTGTCCCCGGGGCGCCTGCCGTGGGATCAGTTCGACTTCACCGACCCTGAAGCGCGCGAGTGGGGCGCCATGAAACTCCTGCGGCGCCTTATGTAAAGGGTTCGACGGCCTGTCATCTCTCTGTCACGTGGTCGAACCCCCCAGCCGCATACACCTCACACCCTCGCCGGGCGAGCTGAACTTGAGCTATCCTTAAGCGCGACAATACCAAGGCTGCTGAACGCAACAGCGGCACTCGAAGCCGCGACTTGTTCAGGGACTGCAGAGACCAAATGGTTGTATTCAGCTCGATCCGGCTCCAGGCCGCTGGGTGGCTCGCGGCAATCCTGCTCTTCTCTTTCCTCGGCATCCTGCCGGCGAACGGGGAGGGCGTATTTGTCGCCGCGCCCAGCCGTGTCGACGTCGCCTACGATAATGCCCGGGGCGTCCTCTATATCAGCAACGGGGGCGAGCTGTTGCGATATGAGGTGTCCTCTCAGTCCTTCCTCACCCCGATCACCCTCGGCGGGACCCTGGAAGGCATGGACATCTCCCCCGATGGAAGCTCGCTGGTCGTGGCGGACGACAGCACCTCCGGTGGCCAGGTGTGGGTGTACATCGTCTCCCTCGCGACGCTGACCTATCAGAAAGTCACTTTCCCGGCCGCGTTCTATGAAGTAGGCACTTTCACCGCGGCCTACGGTAACAACGGCGGCATCCTCATTTCCTCCGAGTTCGGAGGTTCGGGTACCGTCCCGTTGCGTTGGTACGATCCGGCGACGAACACCACAACAGTAGTCGCAACGGTCCAGCAGGACACGATGCTACGCGCCAGCGCGGACCACAGCGTGATCGCGCTTGCAGAATCAAACTCATCGGACGGACCGTTCGATCGCTACCGGGTGAGCGACGGCAACCTGTTGCGCGCATCCGGGTACGCCAACGGCACTTCGTGGTTCAACTATGAGATCGCCGTGCGACCCGACGGCCAGCAGTACGCCATCCCCACTTACGGCGGCACGTTCTTCACGGATGCGAACCTCGTCAAATCACCTACGATGGTAGGCCAGTATGCCGCCGGGCAACCCATTGGCGTCGCCTACGACCCCCTGAAACCCCGGGTCTACTTTCCCTGGGCCCAATCATCGAAAGTCTACGTATACGACTCGACGACCCTGTCCCCGCTCGGCAGCTATGACTTCGAGAGCCAGTTTGGGATGAACGGCAATTTCGCCTTCGTCAACGGGCGCACCAAGACATCCGATGACGGCTCGCTACTGTTCGTGACAGTCGACGGCGGCGTCCGTTACGTAACACTGAATGCACTTGCTCCCACGGCGCTGACGGCAACCGCGGGCACCACCTCAGTGACTTTGAATTGGACTGCCTCCCCGAACGGGACGAGCTATGTCGTCTACCAAGGCTCGACCCCCGGCGGCGAGAATGCGACACCCGTCCTCTCGGGCATTACCGGCACTTCGGCCACGATCACCGGGCTCACGAACGGCGCGACCTACTATTTCAAAGTAGCGGCAGTCACACCGTACGGTTTGAGCACCCCGACCACGGAAGCCAGCGCCACGCCGATCGCGCCTCCACAACAGGTATCCAACCTCGCCGCGTACGCGGGGTATGGCTCGGTGACCCTCTATTGGGGAGTCGCCCCAGGGGCGGCGACCTATAACGTTTATCAAGGCACCGCCTCCGGCGCGGAGACGCTGGTCGCTAGCGGCCTCACCAACCCGACATACATGACGAACGCCGTAACCAACGGTGTGACCTACTATTTCCGAGTGGCCGGGGTGAACAGCTCCGGACCCGGACAGCTGTCCAGTGAAGTCTCGGCCACCCCCGTCGCAGCTCCTGCCGCTCCGACGGGACTGATCGCAACCGCGAGCAACGCGAGCGTGACGCTCACCTGGACCGCCTCACCGTTCGCGTCCAACTACACCATTTACATGAGCACGCGCGCGAACGCGGAGAACACACCAGTCCAGGTGGCCATCAGCGGGACTTCGGCAACCCTAACCGGCCTCACCAACGGAACGACTTATTATTTCGAGATCATCGCCGCGAACATTGCAGGGCAGAGCGGGCTGTCGGCCGAAGTCAGCGCGGAACCCATGGCGCCCCCGCTGCCCACGAGTGGCCTGACGGCCACCGCCGGAGACGGACAAGTCACCCTGGCCTGGCAGCCAACGATCGGTGCAACGAGCTACAGCATCTACGCAGGAACCACCCCCGGAGGAGAGTCCCCGACCGCGCTGGTGACGGGTATCACAGGGACATCCGCCGTAATCACGGGTTTGACCAACGGCATCGCGTATTATTTCGTCGTTGTAGCCGCGAACGTGGGCGGCTCCGCATCGGCATCCAGCGAGACGAGTGCGTCCCCACTGGCTCGGCTCGGAGCACCCCAGAACTTCACCGCATCCGCAGGCAACGGGCAGGTAACGCTCAGCTGGACCGCTGTCTCAGGCGCCAGCGAGTACAACATCTATCAGAGCACGGCCGCCGGCGCCGAGACCACAACTCCCACCCTGGTTGTTGTCAGTGGCACCGACATCGCCGTACCAGGCTTGGCGAACGGCACGACATACTTCTTCGAAGTCTCGGCCGTGAACGCCTCGGGCGCGGGCACTGCGTCCACCGAAATGTCGGCGACCCCGAAAGGAGCCTCGGCTGGCGGATCAGGCCAGCATTCCGGCGGCGGTGCGCTGGGCTGGCTCAGCCTGCTACCGCTGCTCGGCCTTACCGGCCGCCGCCTCTGGCGCTGTGCCCCCGGCAGACAGTCATCCCTCCAGAAAGAACGATGCGCGTAGGACTCAACATGCGCGGCCGACTACGCCTTCTGCCTCTCGCCTCCATCGCAATTGTCTGCTCGGCCATCGCTGCGAGCAGCCCGCCTGCCACGACCCTCATTATAGGTCGAGCCGTTGCCCTCACCCCCGTGAGCGGCAATTACAGCGTCACGATGAGCGCCGCGGCAGCCGATCTCAACGGCGATGGCCGCCCCGACATCGTGCTGGGGGCGAACTTCCAATCACCCGTTGTATTCATCAACAACGGCACCGCAACCCCCTTCGCCAATGTGCAGGGAACGGTCCTATCCGCTACTGACACCCAACAGCAGGCTTACATTGCCGACATCGACGCGGATGGACATCCTGACATTGTCGCGATCGGCTTCAACTCCCCCACAAAGCTATACCTGAACAACGGGACGTCGGCTCCTTTCAACGGCGTCACCGGAATACCGATCGGCCCCAGCGACCCATCAACGGCCGCTGCGATAGGCGATGTCGACGGCGACGGCTATCCGGATCTCGCGGTCGCCAATACCAACCACATTGCCAGTCACCTGTACTTGAGCGGCGGACAAAAGTTGCAGGGCAGTGCGGTCCCGGTGCCCATCGGCACCGACCTGGGTTACGGCCAGGACATCAAGCTCGCCGACGTCAACGGTGACGGTCACCTCGACATCATCGAGTCTTTTACCGTTGCCAGCACGATCTCCTCCGATCCGACCGGCGTGAAGATCTACCTGAACAACGGCACCAGCCAGCCGTTCAACGGCGTCCAGCCGATCCAGCTGCTGTCCGGACAGACGGCCCTCACTCTCGCAGTCACCGATGTCAACAATGACGGCAAGGCCGATCTGCTCGTAACCGGCTCCCAGTCCGGGCAGGTGTACCTCTTTATCAACACAGGCTCGAGCACACAGCCGTATTCGGCTCCCGAGCAACTCAAAGTCGATCCCAATATCGGTGGTTGTCTCGGCTTGACGGTCGCGGATGTCAATCGCGACGGCTTACCCGACGTGCTACTGGGGTGCAGCGAGCCCTCATCCGGGTTTGGCAACCCGCCTCCCCCCAATGCAGCGGTGGGTGCTGTCTATCTGAACAACGGCACGCCCGATCCCTACCTGAACGTCGTGCCGATCGATGTACCCGCCAATCCATACAGCAGCGACGCACGCTCCGTCGCGGTCGCCGACCTGGCTGCCAATGGCCAACTCGACCTGCTCATGGCCGACGGCTATCCAGCGACCTACTACCCGCTGCTACTGGATCAAAATCCCGTCGCCCAGAACGACACGTTCGCTACGACGCACAACCAGTACATCTTCGCGGATGTGCTCAAGAACGATAGCGATGCGGACGGCACACTCGTACCGTCATCACTGACGATCGTGACCGCCCCGTTGCATGGCACAGCCCGAGTCAACCCGGCCGACTCCACACTGTTGTACCAACCTGATTCCGGGTTCACAGGAACCGATACCCTGCAGTACACCGTGGCCGACAATCTAGGAGCCGTCTCGAACGTCGCCACTGTCATCGTCAATGTCGAACCGCCACCGGTGGCCAACAACGATACGGCGTCGACCAGCACCAATCAGAGCGTAACCATCCCCATCCTGGCAAACGATAGCGCCACCGGCACAACCCTCGACCCGACGACGATTACCATCACCACCCCGCCGCACGGCTCGCTCGCAATCACTCCCAGCAGCGGCGTGGTCACTTACGACCCTCCCGCGGGCTTTACGGGCACCGACACGTTCCAGTACACCGTAGCCGATCATCTTGGCGGCGTCTCCAATGTAGCAACCACAACCATCACCATCAGCGGCGCGCCGCCCGCAAGCGGTGGCGGCGGTGGCGGTGGCGGATCCCTGGACTGCCTGTCCCTGCTTACTCTACTGGGCGCTATTGGCTTGCGCCGGCGGTACACCTCATTGGCCTCGGCAGGAAGACGGCAACGGTAATATTCGCCGCAGATCTGCGGGTGCTTTCCGAAATATCGGTCCTGCTTTCAAGAAAGGACTGGAACCACGGAAAGGTCGAGCTCTCGAACCCAACACCGGGGTTGGTGTTTGCGCGGATGGTGGCTCGGCGTATTGGGTCTTGAGCCCCAAGCGGCTCGCGTGCATGTCCAAATGAATTCACCGCTACCTGATAGCCGACATTCACGAGAGGCGACTCGGGGCCAAGGTCGTGGCGTTTTGAGCGCTTTCGTTAAGGATTGCCCAACACCTGCCCACCAAGTTCTACGGGTCGGACAGTTGCGCGCACGCGGGCAGGCGTCGGACAATCCTTAACGGACACCGAAGACCGGCTAGTGGCGCAAAGTTGGTTGGTCATCCTCAAACGGCGGGAGACCTCCATGAACCAATCGATTCATGTTGCGACGCGGAATACTCCGTGGAACTTGTGGTTCGGCATGACGGGTTTCACCAGTAACACGGCGACGAGTCTGGAAGTCGTCCTCCTGAGTCTAGCAAGTCGTCAAGGTAGGTGGCGGG
>DATMQL010000119.1:0-21916 GCA_035566815.1 Steroidobacteraceae bacterium
ATGCAGAGCGAGGATTACCTCGCGAGAGAGCATCGGCCGTAGGGAGCGTCGGCATCGTATCTGCCACGCCCGCACCGGATCGATCGCGCGCGGTCCGCGCCTGTCGACATCTAGCGCTGCGACTCGCGTACGAGTCTGACCTGATCTTCCAGCCGCTTCTCCGAAACGCGAACCATCGTTTTCAGCTCTTGCGCGAATAGCGAGACGCGGAATTCCTCGATCATCCAGCGCAACTCCTCGAGCTCGGGGCGAACGCCCGAAATGACGGGCTCGGCCATGAACGTGTGCAGGGCAGTGGCGAACGGTCTCACCTTCGCGGACAGCTCCGCGTCACGCCGCACGTTGGGTGGTAAGCGCTCGATGCGGCGGTTGACGGCCTTGAGATAGCGCGGAAGGTAATCGAACCACGGCCGTGGTGTCGATTCGATGAAATCAGGGGGCAGCAGCAGGCTGAGTTGCGCGTTGACCTCCGCGACTACATCCGCGAAGGAACCGGCGCGTAAGCCGTCCAACGCGGCACGTGCGGCACGCCACTCTTTCAATGTTGACGTTATCGTAGTCGCAAGACGATCGGCGACTTCGCTTAGTTGCGCGCGGCGACTATCGAGAACGTTCGTAAAGTCTTGCGCCGTACGAGGCAAGGGCACGTCCGCAGGCAAAAAACACTCGCGAAATGCGCGCTGCGTCAGGGCGTCGGCCAATGACTGCCGAAGCGAGAGCCCGCGACTGAGCAGAACCAAATCGCGGTCGTCCGTCACGCGCTTGCTCACGTACTTGGCCTGCTGAGGTAAGGCCAACATCGCCAGGCGCACGATGCCGGCGCGCGAAATCGACTCGGCAGTCGGTGCGTTTCGCGCCTCTACCAGAGCGACGCCGATGACTCGATCCTCGACGGCGGGATACACGACCAAGCGCAGCCGATTGCGTTCGACCTCGCGATGCTCTGGGACATCACCGAAGTCCCACTGGCGATGCAAGGGCGCGTCAGCCGTGGAGGCGGAAACCAACACGGCTCCGACGCGCGAGACGTTTACACGCGTAGGTGCGCCGATGGCCGCCGGTTTCGCGCCGCCTGTCGCGGCCACACGCGCGCCGATCGTCGCAGCTACGTCACGTTTGGCAGCAGCCGGTAGTCCGGCACGAACTGGCGCATCCGTCGTTGTAGCTACGCTGCGTTTTGCACCAGCACGAACTTGCGCGCCGGCGACTGCTCCCGGGGCGGCCCTCGCACCAGTCGGTGCCTGGGCTTTCGAGCCTCCGGCGCCAACGCTAACTCGCGGACCCGCGATTGCGTCCGAGCCGCCTATCGGCGCACCCGACGTGGGGGCTGCGCTACCTCTCCCACCGGCTCGCGCACCCGACGCGGAATCTGCGTTACCTCTCCCACCGGCTTGCGAACCGGTCGTTGGAGCCGCGACGCCCCACGCACTAGCCAGCAAGCTGGCCATTGACTCCGCATCATGGGCGGCAGCACCCGCTTGCGCGCCAACGCTTGCGCCAGAACTGCCTCTTGGCTCAACCGCCGGGCGAGCACCCTCGCGCCCGCGACTCTCACGTACGCCGCCCTCGCGCAGGCCACCACTGCGCACACCCTCACGCGAACCACTATGGCGCACGCCGCCATCGCGCACGCCACCTTCCCGCGCACCGCCACTCAACCCACGCGGCGGCGTTACCGCACGCGGCGAAACGCCTGTGACGCCAGTCGAAACCGGAGGCGCCACCGCATACAACTTCCGCTTGATTGCCAGAAGATCGCGCCCCTCCGCCAACACCCGGTCATCCGCGTCGAGCACGCGAAGATTCATGCGTAGAAAATCGGGCAGGGGTAGTGCCGAGAGCTCTAACGGAGTAACCGTCGAGCCCGCCCGCTGAGTTATCCACTGCGCGAGCCACTCGTGAAATGGAGGAAGTCGTCCGAGCCGATCGGCGGCGACAGCCAAATCATCGAGTGCCGCTCTAGCAAAGTCCGGCACAGGGACCAACAGCTTGCGCTGCGCCTTGGGCAACGCTCGAAACACCGCGATAATCTTTTCGAGGCGCATGCCTGGAACGAGCCATGCAATCTGCTCGGCGTTCAAGACATCCAGCAACAGCTCGGGCACAACGAGCGTCACGCCGTCGGCGGGTTCCGCCGGTTCAAACCTATATTCGAGCGGCAGCAGATTGCCACCAATCGGCCATTGGTCCGGGAAGTGCTCTGTCCCGGCCTCTTGCGCGTCACGCTGCGTGAGGTCGGCGCGCGACATATAAAGAAGCCGCGCGTTGGTGCGCTCGGCCTCGACGCGCCAGTGGTTGAACGCCGCGACCGAGTTCACCCGCTCCGGAATGCGCGAGCGGTAGAAATCAACCTGATGCTCCTCGTCAACGACGACGTCACGCCGGCGGATCTTCGCCTCGAGACCCTCGATCTCGGCGCGCAGCGCGCGATTCGCCTGCAAGAACTCGCCCTGGATGCTCGCACGCTCGCGGTGACGCGAATTCGAAGCGCCTTGTCCCCCGCGTGACGTGTTCGTCGCCGATTGCTCACCTGCCGCAGCGTTGCGTCCCGCGCTCAGCCCACGACCCGCGGCTTCCCCGCGGCCCGTCGCGCCCTGCCCACGGCGCGGCGAATTAGCCTCCGCCCGCTCCGCCATCGCAGCGTTAAGATCCGCAGCCGTCAACGCCTCGCCAACACCATCCCCGGCCCCTCTCGCTCCACCGCCAGCACGACCTCCGCCGCCACCCCCCGCCACCACGTAGTCATCCACCAACGCCCGCTCATCCACCGGCGTCTCCACCAACGCCTCCCGAATAAACATGTCGCGCGCCTCACCCGGCGCGATGGCCCCATAGTTGATCCGCCGCCGCGAAGCGAGCGTCAGCCCATAAAGCGCGACGGACTCGTACGCAGAAACATACCCACGCGAGGCCTCCCAATGCGGCTCGCTATAACTGCGCTTCAACAGATGCGCCCCCGCAGCCTCGATCCACCCCGGATCAACCGCGGCGACCATACGCGCGTACAGCCGAGTGGTCTCAACAATGCTCCCGGCGACAATCCATCGAGGCGGCTTCGACGCGAGCGGCGTACCCGGTGCAACGACAAACCGCATTCCCCGCGGACCGTTGTACTCACGCTTCTCATCAAGCTCGCCGATCGAGCCCAGAAAACCCGTCAGAATCGCCTGGTGCAGATCCGTGTAGCTCGCCGCTACCGGGTTCGGCCGCAGCTTCAATTCCGCCAGGCTCTGGGTTAACTGCGAGTGCAAATCCTGCCACTCGCGGATGCGCAAGTAGGACAGGAAGTGCTCCTTGCACCACTTCCGCAATTGGTTCCGCGACAATGCCGCCGACTGCTCGTTGTAAGCGCGCCAGATATTCAACACCGCGATGAAATCCGACCGCGGATCCGCGAACAGAGCGTGCTTCACACTCGCCGCCTGCTGCGCATCAGAAGGACGCTCACGGGGGTCCTGTCCCTCCAGGAAGGAAGCCACGACGAGCATTTCAGTCAGGCAGCGCTGGCGGGACGCCCCGAGTAGCATTCGCCCGAGCCGTGGATCCACGGGAATACCCGCGATCTGCTGGCCCAGGCTGGTGACGCGCCGCTCGTCGTCCATAGCCTTGAGCTCCTGCAAGAGCCGCACGCCGTCGTTCACGAGCCGCGTGTCTGGAGGATCCAGAAACGGGAAGCTCTCGGGGTCGCCGAGCCCGAGAGTCGCCATACGCAGGATCACGCTCGCGAGATTCGTCCGCAGGACTTCCGGAGGTGTGAAGTCCTCCCGTAGCGTGAAGTCTTCCTCGGAATAGAGGCGAATGCAGATTCCCTCCGCCTCTCGACCGCAGCGACCCTTACGTTGGTCGGCGCTCGCTTTCGACACGCGTTCGATGGGTAGCCGTTGTACCTTGCCACGCACGCTGTAACGGCTAATTCGCGCCAACCCCGAATCGATGACGAACCGGATCCCCGGCACTGTCAGAGACGTTTCGGCGACATTGGTCGCGAGAACGATGCGTCGTTGGCCATGGCGCTTAAAAATGCGCTCCTGGTCGGCTCCGGACAAACGCGCGAACAGCGGCAGAACTTCCGTGTTAGGCAAGCGAGCCTCCGCCAACGCGTCCGCCGCCTCACGAATGTGCTTTTCACCCGGCAGGAAAACGAGGACGTCGCCACGCGTGCCCTGCCCGAACGCGTTGCCGCGACCCGGCGCATCGAGGTCGCGCACCGCCTCGATAATGCCCTCGGGCAGAGAGAGCTCAGCGGCGTCCGCCACATCCTCGTCGTTCTGCTCTTCATCACGCGGCGTGCTGAGCGGGCGATAGCGGACTTCGACGGGGTAACTACGCCCGGACACTTCGATGATGGGCACGGACTGGCCGCCAGTGCCAAAGAACGCGGCGAACCTACCGGGATCGATGGTCGCCGACGTGACGATCAACCGCAGATCCGGACGCTGTGGCAGCAACTGCTTGAGCACCCCCAGCAGCAGATCGATGTTCAGACTGCGCTCGTGCGCCTCGTCAATGATCAGGGTGTCATAGCGACGCAGCTTGCGGTCACTCTCGAGCTCCTTGAGCAGAATGCCGTCTGTCATCAGCTTGATGCGGCAATCAGGGCCGGTGCGATCGTTGAAGCGCACCTTGTAGCCGATGGCGCCTCCCACCGTGGTTCCGGTCTCCTCGGCGAGGCGGTTCGCCAGCGCGCGCGCCGCTATACGTCGGGGCTGCGTATGCCCGATCACACCCGCCACGCCACGTCCGGCCTCGATACAGAGCTTGGGTAGCTGCGTCGACTTGCCCGACCCCGTGGCTCCGCAAAGAACGATGGCGGGATTGCGGCGGATGGCCTCGATGACTTCCGCGCGATGTGCCGTGATGGGCAGCGCGGGGTCATATTCGAGCTTGAACGGGGACGAGGTCTCCTGTGGGGCGCCTCGGGTCTCAACTTGCATGGTCGAATTGTACCGCGCCCGTGTTACGCGCCTGCGCAAACGGCCTCGGATGGCGGTCTACCACCCGCCGAACCCGCCGTAACCTGGATCAGCGGTTGAAGAAGCCGGCGCCCGCGGTCGAACGGCCCCGCATCCCGGCCGCTCTCCCCAAAAGGGGGCAGGCGGGTCGCTAATGTATAATCCGCCCCGCTCACGGGGTGGCCCCGGGAGGGGAAATTGGGTTGAAGACGGTTGCCGAGTTCGAGATCAAGTACTGCCAGTTTCTGGATGCAGCGGGCAGTCTCGCGGCCGGCGCGCCCCCCCTCGCCAGCGACACCGCCGAGTTGCTCAAAATGTACCGCTTCATGACGCTGGTGCGCGCCTTCGACACCAAGGCGGTCAACCTGCAGCGTACCGGGAAGCTCGGCACCTACGCATCCTGCCTCGGACATGAGGCGGCGCACGTGGGCGTTGCCGCCGCCATGCACCCGGAGGACGTCCTCATACCGGTGTATCGCGAGTTCGGCTCGCAAATATGGCGCGGCGTGAAAATGTCGACCATCCTGACGTTCTGGGGCGGCGACGAGCGCGGCTGCGACTACACCACGGCCCGCGAGGACTTCCCCTGGTGCGTACCCATTGCCACCCAAATGCTCCACGGGGCCGGCGTCGCGATGGCGATGAAAATTCGCGGCCAAAAACGCTGCTCCGTGACCTTCATCGGTGACGGCGGCACATCGGAGGGCGCGTTTTACGAGGCCATCAACCTCGCCGGCGCCCGCGCGCTGCCCGCCGTGTTCGTCATCGTCAACAACGACTGGGCGATCTCGGTACCTATCGAACAACAGACGGCCACGAAAACTCTCGCGCAGAAGGCTATCGCGGCCGGCATTCCCGGGGTTCAGGTCGACGGCAACGACGTCATCGCCATCCGCCACATTACCAGCGAGGCAGTGGCGAGAGCCCGTCGCGGTGAAGGTCCGACACTCATCGAGGCGCTCACCTATCGCCTCGGCGACCATACGACGGCGGACGACGCAAGCCGTTACCGTGACCAGAGTGAGGTAAAGGAAGCGTGGGGTAAGGAGCCTCTACTCCGCCTGCGTTCGCATCTCATGAAGCTGCGAGTCTGGGATGAAGCACGCGAGGGCGCGCTCAAGGCCGAATGCGCCCGCGAAGTCGAAGCGGCTGTCGACGAATATCTGAGCGCACCCAAGCCCTCTACGGATGAGATGTTCGATCATCTGTTCGCAAATCCGCCGAAAGGTCTGGCAGAACAGCGTGAAGTCGCGCGCCGCTACGCCAACGGCCACCACGCCGCAGGACATGGCGCCGGCCACGGCCGAAACGGCTCCGACGGCCACTAGGTTTCCCGTCCCTCATGGCCAAAGTTACGATGATCGAAGCCATCAACCGCGCGCACGCGTGGGAGATGACGCACGACCCGACGGTAGTGGTGTTGGGAGAGGACATCGGAATCAACGGTGGTGTCTTCCGGGCGACGGCGGGACTGCAGGAGCAGTTCGGCAAGGATCGCGTGCAGGACACGCCGCTCGCCGAAGGCATGATCGCGGGGATGGCCATCGGCATGGCGACGCAGGGACTGAAGCCGGTCGCCGAAATACAGTTCATGGGTTTCATCTACCCTGCCCTGGACCAGATCGCCAACCACATGGCCCGCATGCGCAACCGCACCCGGGGCCGCCTCACCTGCCCCGTGGTCATGCGCATGCCTCACGGCGGCGGTATCCATGCACCGGAACATCATTCGGAAAGCCTGGAGGCGATGCTCGCGCATCATGCCGGGCTGCGAGTGGTGTGTCCCTCCTCGCCTGCGCGCGCCTACGGTCTATTGCTTGCGTCGATCCGCGATCCCGACCCGGTCATCTTCCTCGAGCCCGCTCGCTTGTACCGGCTGGTGAAGCAGGAAGTTGCGGATGATGGGCAGGCGCTTCCGCTCGATGTCTGTTACCGCCTGCGCGAAGGCTCCGATGTCACGGTCGTTACCTGGGGCGCGATGGTGACGGAAACACTGCGCGCCGCCGACACGTTGGAGAGCGAAGGCGTGAGTTGCGAGGTGCTCGATCTGGCGACACTGTCTCCGATCGATCACGACACGATTCTCGAGTCCGTGGTGAAAACGGGCCGGCTCGTCATAGTGCACGAGGCTCCCCGCAACTGTGGCATCGGCGCGGAAATCGCCGCCACAGTCGCCGAGCATGGGCTGTACGACCTGAACGCACCAATAAGGCGTGTCGCAGGTTATGACACGATCATGCCGTTAGCCCGCCTCGAATACGACTACATCCCGAATGCTGCGCGCATCATGGACGCCGTGCGCGAAACCCTTGCCGCATGATTCCACACGGCCGCCGAGGTACGGAGCGCAGATGACGACTTTCAATCTCCCGGATCTCGGCGAAGGTCTCGCCGAGGCGGAAATCGTCCGTTGGCACGTCAACGTCGGTGACGCTGTCACGGTCGACCAGCCAATGCTGGCTGTCGAGACCGCGAAAGCCGTCGTCGAAGTTCCCGCGCCGTTTTCGGGGATTGTGAAGACGTTGTACGGACAGCCGGGCGATGTCATCGCCACAGGCGCACCGCTGATAGATTTTGAGTCGGTGAAGGGCGCCCGCAACTCCTCCGCCGACGCTGGCACCGTCGTAGGCAACATGCCCACGAGCGACACCGAACTCATCGAAACCGCCCACGCCGGCAGCAACTACAACCGCAACAACGGCACGACCAACTTCCCGGCCGGCCGCCTACGCGCAGCCCCCGCCGCCCGCGCCCTCGCCAAGCGCCTGGGCGTCGACCTCACCGGACTCAACGGCTCCGGCCGCGGCGGCGTCATAATAGTCGACGACGTCATCACTCACTCGAGCCCCATTGCCCGCTCGAACACAACCCCCGGTGCCTCGAGTGCAACAGCGGCGCGCCCCTCCTTCGAAGGCGGCGAAAAACTCCGCGGCCTCCGCCGAGCCATGTCACAAAGCATGAGCCTCGCCCGCGACAACGTCACGAATTGCACGTTGTTCGACGATGCCGACCTCCATCACTGGCGCAAAGGCCAGGACATCACCACCCGCCTGCTGCGTGCCATTGCCACGGGCTGTCAGGCCGAACCGGCTCTCAATGCCTGGTTTGACGGCAACACCCAGAGCCGGCGTCTGATGCCCCGCGTCGATGTCGGAATAGCCGTCGACACGGGCGATGGTCTCATCGTCCCGGTCATTCGCGACGTTGGCAACCGCACGACGGCCGAGTTGCGCCAGGACATCGATCGCCTCAAGCGCGCAGCGCGCGATAGAACGGTGACCCCGGAGGATCTCCGCGACGTCACCTTCACGCTTTCAAACTTCGGCATGATCGCCGGCCGGTACGCGACTCCTGTCGTCGTGCCCCCGATGGTCGCCATTCTGGGTTCTGGTCGTCTCAGCCGCGACGTTATCGCGGTGAACGACGGCGTTGAAGCGCATCTGCGGATGCCGCTATCTCTCACATTTGATCACCGCTGTGTGACCGGAGGCGAAGCCGCAAGGTTTCTCGCCACCGTCCTGCGTGACCTTGAAAAGGATACCTGAGCATGCACGCGCAAGTAACTCCCGATGACAACCGTCTCCTGCGTAGCATTCCCGCTACGCGCGTCGCCCTGATCGAGCGAGTCGCCAACGCCGTCTCCCAAGCTAACAAGCGCGGTGGCGGCGCCGGTGGCCGCGGCGTGATGGAGTTGCAACAGCGTTTTGCCAGAGCGTATTTCCGAGGTGTCGGCGAGGAGGATCTGGCCGAACGGACACCGGGCCTGCTCGCCCGCGTGGCACTCAACCATTTCGAGTTCGGATCCAAGCGCGCCGCGGGACAATCGCTGGTCCGCGTTTTCAACCCGGACCCGGAGCGCGATGGGTTCGACTCACCGCATACGCTCGTCATGACCGTAACGGATGACATGCCGTTCCTGGTCGATTCGCTCAACCTCGTCTTCAAGCGCGCCGAGCTCGCGGTTCATCTCATCGTTCACCCGGTGTTGGATGTCCGCCGCGATGGCCGCGGCCGCATCCTCGAAGCCGGCGCAAACGGCAACGGCAATGGCAACGGCACGCACTCGACCCACCGCTCCGAGTCGTGGCAGCTCTACGAGATCGATCGTCAAACCGACCCGGCTCAGATCGAGAAGATCCAACGCAATATCGAGGCCACGCTAGCCGACGTCCGCTCGGCCGTCGCCGACTGGGCCCCGATGCGCGAGCGGGCTCGCATGGTCGTCAGCTTGCTCGAAAATAGCCCGCAACCGGCTCCCGCGGATGACGTCGCCGAGGCGCGCCACCTGCTCAGTTGGATGGAAGCCCGGCACTTCGTATTTCTCGGCTACCGCCATTACACACTCGAGCGCGGCGCGCAGGAGGACCGCCTGGTTCCCGACCCGCGCTCCGGTCTCGGCGTCCTCCGCGATGGAAAACGCAAACGCAAGGGCGCCGGCGCCACGGTACTTCGTGGCGACATCCGCGCCAAAGCCCGCGAGCCGGAACTGTTGATTCTGACCAAGGCCAATTCAACCTCCACGGTTCATCGCGACGAATACCTCGATTACGTCGGCGTGAAAACCTTCGACGCCCGGGGCAAGGTCACCGGCGAGCACCGTTTCCTCGGTCTTTGGACGTCGACCGCGTATCACGGCAGTCCGCGGGACATCCCTGTGCTGCGGCGCAAAGTTGAACGTGTGGTGCAGTACTTCGGCCTCGACCCCCAGAGTCACGACGGCAAGGCCGTGCTGAACGTGCTGGAGACCTATCCGCGCGACGAGCTTTTCCAAGCCAACGTCGACGACCTGATCCGCATCGCGCGCAGCGTGGTGAACTTGTACGAGCGCCGTACTGTCCGCCTTCTCGTACGGCGCGACCCCTATCACCGGTTCTATTCGTGCCTCGTCTACGTCCCCCGTGATCGATACAACACCGAAGTGCGGCAGCGTATCGAGCAGATCGTGCTCGAAGGCTTCGAGGGCCGGAAGGTCGAAAGCAACGTCCAGATCTCCGGATCCAACCACGCCCGCGTCCACGTCGTAGTGCGAACCGACCCGGAGCAGCGGCGCAAGGTTGACTTCGCCGCCATCGAAAGCAAGATCGCGGAAGCGGCCCTCACCTGGACCGACCGGCTGCGCGAAGTGCTGGCCGAGCGCAAAGGCGAGGCCGCGGGACTGCTGTTAGCGACCCGTTATCGGCGCGCCTTTCCGCTGGCCTACGAGGAAGACGTCACGCCGCCCGATGCTCTCCAGGACCTGGCGGATCTCGAGGCTCTGCGCGAACAGCCGCAGGCCATGCGCCTGAAGCTGCATCGCCCGCTTCACGCGAAAGCCGAGCGGGTCCATCTGAAGATTGTGAAGCTCGGCGACCCGGTGCCGATCTCGGACCTGTTGCCCATGTTGGAGAACTTCGGCCTCAGGGTCATCTCCGAGCGCCCCTACGAGCTGGTGTGGCCCGAAGGCGGCGCCGCGTGGATCCAGGATTTCGAGCTCGAGCACCGCGAGCGTCTCGACATCGATGACGCGAGCCTGGAGGCAAACTTCAAGGACGCTTTTGCCGCCACCTGGAGCGGTGAAGTCGAGAACGACGGTTTCAATCGCCTCCTCTTCGGCTCCGGCCTCAACGCCCGCGAGATCACGGTACTGCGCGCCTACTGCCGCTACCTCCTGCAGACAGGCGTGCCGTTCAGCCAGGCGTACATGGAGCGCACGCTGGCGGCCAACACCGCCATCACCCGCAATCTCGTTCGCCTCTTCGAAACCCATTTCGATCCGGCGACCGCCGGCAAGTCCGCCGGCAACGGCTCAAAGCCGACCGCCGCCGACAAAGCCACTGCCAAAGGCGGCGAGCGCAACGCCGACAAGCTGATTGCGCAGATCCGCGCCGGCCTCGACAAAGTCACGAGCCTCGATGAAGACCGCATCCTGCGCGCGTATATGAACCTCGTGCAGGCCACCCTGCGAACCAACTTCTACCAGCCGGACGCCGCCGGCAAGCCGAAGAGCTACGTCTCCTTCAAGTTCGATCCCGCCAAGATTCCGGATCTGCCGTTGCCGCGCCCGAAATTCGAGATCTTCGTCTACAGTCCGCGGGTCGAAGGCGTGCATCTGCGCATGGGCTACGTGGCGCGCGGCGGCATCCGCTGGTCCGACCGGCGCGAGGATTTCCGCACCGAGGTGCTGGGTCTCATGAAGGCCCAGAATGTCAAGAACACACTCATCGTGCCCGTTGGCGCCAAAGGCGGCTTCGTCCCGAAACGCCTGCCTACGGCCGGTACACGGGAAGAGATCCAGGCCGAGGTCGTCTCCTGCTACCAGACCTTCATCCGCGGGCTGCTCGACCTGACAGACAACATCGTCTCCGGCCGTATGACCCCTCCGCAGCGGGTCGTCCGCCGCGACGGTGATGACGCCTATCTCGTAGTCGCCGCCGACAAGGGCACCGCGACGTTCTCTGACACCGCCAATGCCATTTCCCTCGACTACGGATTCTGGCTCGGCGACGCATTCGCCTCCGGTGGCTCCGCGGGTTATGACCACAAGAAAATGGCCATCACCGCGCGCGGCGCCTGGGAATGCGTCAAGCGCCACTTCCGTGAGATCGGTGTCGATATTCAAAAGACCGACTTCACGGTGACCGGCATAGGCGATATGTCGGGTGACGTGTTCGGCAACGGCATGCTCCTGTCACGCCATATCCGGCTGCAGGTCGCCTTCGATCATCGCCACATCTTCATCGACCCGTCCCCGGATGCCGCTGTCAGCTTCGCCGAGCGCGCGCGGCTGTTCGATCTACCACGCTCGAGCTGGGACGACTACGACCGGAAGAAGATCTCGCGCGGCGGTGGTGTTTTCCCGCGAAACGCGAAGTCCATCGCGCTGTCGGCGGAAGCCCGAACCCTCCTCGGCATCGACGCTACCGCGGCGACTCCGACAGAGATCATCAAGGCAACCCTGAAGATGCCCGTGGACCTGCTCTGGAACGGCGGCATCGGCACCTATGTGAAGTCCCGTCACGAGTCCAACGCCGAGGTCGGCGACCGCACCAACGACGCGGTCCGCATCAATGGCATGGAACTGAAGGCGAAAGTCGTCGGCGAAGGCGGCAACCTCGGCTTTTCGCAGCGCGGTCGGGTCGAGTACGCCCTCGCCGGCGGCCGCCTCAACACGGATTTCATCGACAACTCGGCCGGGGTCAACACCTCGGACGTCGAAGTCAACATCAAGATCCTGCTCAACCCGCTGGTGCAGATCGGCAAGCTCACCCGCGGCGATCGCAACAAGCTGCTGGTGCGTATGACGAACGAGGTCGCCGCCCTCGTCCTGCGTAACAACTACCTGCAGGGCCAGGCGATCAGCATCCTGGAGCTGCATGCCGGCCCACGGCTCGCCGAATACCAACACCTGATCCGCTCCCTGGAGCGCTCGGGCGACCTGAACCGGGCGCTGGAATTCCTACCCGCGGACGAGGAGCTGGCCGAGCGCCGCAAGAACGGCATCTCACTCACCCGGCCGGAGCTGGCGATTCTGCTCGCCTACAGCAAGATCTGGCTCAACAATCATCTGCTCGCCTCCAACGTGCCCGAAGATCCTTATCTCTCCTCCGAGTTGGAACGGTACTTCCCCGCTCCCGTACGCGAGCGCTTCCCACGCGCCATCGGGCAACACCGCCTGCGCCGGGAGATCATCGCCACGGCAACCACCAACAGCCTCGTGAACCGGATGGGACCCACTTTCGTCGCACGGGCACAGGAGGACACGGGAGCCGAGCCCGCGCAGATTGCGCGCGCCTACTCGGCAGCGCGCGAGATTTTCGGCATGCGCGACCTGTGGGCACAGATCGAAGCGCTCGACAACAAGGTGCCCGCCAAACTGCAGTATGAGACGTCGTTCCAGACCAGCCGCCTGCTGCGACATATGACCTACTGGCTGCTGGCGCATCGCAAGCGCGAGTTGCAGGTCGATGCCGCCGTCGCGGAATTCGGCGCCGGGGTGCGCGCGTTGGAAGCGCAGATCGGGCTGGTGCTCACCGGCTCGTGGGGCGAGCGCTTCGAGGAAAATCGCAAGCAATATGTCACGGACGGACTGCCGCAAGAGCTGGCGACGCGGGTCGCCAGCCTCGAGGCGCACAATGCCGCATTGGACATCGTGGAACTTTCACTCGCTTACAAAGTAAGTGTGGTCGAGACTGCCCAGGTGTACTTCGAAGTCGGTGCGCGCATCGGGATCGATTGGCTGCGCGACCAGATCGAGCGTTTGTCCGTCGAGGGTCCGTGGCAAGCCATCGCGCGCGCGGGACTCCGGGACAGCGCTTTACGCATTCATCGGCGCCTGGCCGAGCGCGTTCTTTCCCGGAAAGATCGCGGTACCGCGCAAGCGCGGGTGACCGCCTGGGTGGAGTCGGTCGGCGAGGACCTCGGCCATTGGCAGCGCACTTCTACGGAGATGCGAACTGCCGACGCGAGTGATTTCGCGACACTCACGGTTGGCGTAGAGTCAGTGCGTAAACTCGCGGATTGAAGCTCGTAGAGGTCACTCGATGGCTGGAAAACTGATTCTCGTGCGCCACGGACAAAGCACCTGGAACGTGGAAAACCTGTTCACGGGCTGGCACGACGTCGACCTGTCCGATCAGGGCCGCAAAGAGGCCGCGCAAGCGGGACGCGAGTTACTGCAGGAAAAGCTTGCGATCGACATCGCCTTTACGTCGGTGCTGAAGCGGGCGATCCGCACGTTGTGGATCGTGCTCGACGAGATGGATCGCATGTGGGTTCCCGTCGAGCGCTCATGGCGGCTCAACGAGCGGCACTACGGCGCCCTGCAGGGACTCAACAAGGCACAGACCGTCGAGAAGCACGGCGAGGCGCAGGTGAAGATCTGGCGGCGTAGCTACGACATCCCGCCGCCTGTACTCGAGCTCGATGACCCGAGGCATCCGCGCTTCGATCCACGCTACGCCGGTATCAACCCTGCGGATCTGCCGGCCGCGGAATCGTTGAAAGACACGTTGGCGCGAGTGCTGCCCTTCTGGAACAGCAGGATCGCACCGGAGCTGCGCGCGGGGCGTAACGTGCTCGTTGCCGCCCATGGCAACAGCTTGCGCGCCATGGTGAAGATGCTCGACAACGTCCCGGAAAAGGATATCGTCGAACTCAACATCCCGACCGGCGTACCGCTGCTCTATGAGCTCGACCCGCAGCTCAAACCGCTAGGCAGCCGTTATCTCGGCGACCCGGCCGCGATCGCGGCGGCCGCCGAAGCCGTGCGACGGCAGACGGAAAAGCGCTAGAAGGGTTTGAGCCCGGCCACGGGCGGCGACGCGTCCGCCGATTAAGCGGCCCACCCGTCATACCGCCCGCGAAACTCCGTAGCAATCGCGGTCAGCTTCCGTCCCAGCTCCTGCATGTCAGGCACGATGAGCCGCATGGTCTTCGTGGCGTGCAGGCTGAAATTCAGCTCGGGATCGTTCTCCAGCGGCTTCACATCGACCGTGAACCCATCGGATTCGAGGCGGCTGCGGACCCCTTGCACGGCGGCATCGTCCGGCAGCGCCAGGAAGAAATCCACCGGGTAGGGATTGAAGGGAGCGTAACCGCGCTGACGCAGTCCTGCGATCACCTTCTCGTCCCAACTCTCGGTCGAGTTAGCCTGTTTCACCTTGCGCATGTTGAAATACACGCGCGCCACGATGATGGCCAGGGCGAAAACGAACACGACAATAGCGTAGACCATGAGTTACCGTGAACCGTTGCCCGAGAAATCGGGTTTGCGTTTTTCCAGGAAGGCGCGGATTCCCTCCACGCCATCCACACTCGCCGCCTGCGACGCGATGGTCTCGCTCTCGAGCGTCATGTGCGACTCGAGCGCGCCGAGCGAATGGGCCACCAGGCGCTTGGTCTGACCGAACGCCCCGGTGGCGCCGTCCGCCAGCTGACCCGCAAGCTCCATCGCACGCTCCAGGAGCTCACCGTCCTCGACGACCTCGTTGACGAGCCCCCAATCGAGAGCCTGCTGTGCAGGCAGCGGGCGATTGAGAAGCAACAGCTCCATCGTCCGACGAGCGCCGATCACACGGGGAAGCAGGAACGACGTTCCGCCATCAGGCGTCAACCCCGCGTTGGTGTAAGCCAGGTTGAACTTCGACCCCTTACCACACAGAGCAAGATCCGCCATCGCGGCGAGACCCACGCCGGCGCCTGCGGCCGTGCCATTCACCGCCGCAATGACCGGTGGCTCCATGCGCACGAAATGCGAGATGGCGGAATGCAGGTAGCCGGTGAGCTCCCGCAGGTAGCCACCATCCACCCCCTCCGCCGCGATCGCACGCAGATCGCCGCCGAAGCAGAAGTTCCGCCCGGCACCTGTGAGCACCACGGCGCGCACATTGTTATTGCGCGAGCAGGTCATAGCGGCCGCGAGCAGGTCCATGGCCATCTGCAGATTGATCGCGTTCGAGCTCTCGGGGCGGTTCAGCCGGACGACGGCTACCGGACCACGGGTCTCGACCTGGACGGAGGGTGTCGACATATAGTGTCTATTCGTCGGGCGCGACGGTGACGCGCAGGCCGGCGAGGTCTGGAGTGAATTCGATCTGGCACGACAGGCGGGAATTCGCCTGGTGATGCGCCAGCTCCGAGAGCAGCTCGCGCTCGTCCGACATGGGGGCCGGCAGCCGGGATTGCCACTCGGGATCGACGTAGACGTGACAGGTCGCGCAGGAGCACATGCCGCCACATATGGCAGCGACTCCATAATCGAGCTCACGAAGGGTCTCCATGACCTTCAGACCCGTCTTTGCATCGACTTCATGCTCGACTCCGTCGCGATCGACGACACGCAAAAGCGCCATGAACTTACCTCGGTAACTGCGGGTGCTGGGGAACCACTCATTTTGCCGGTTGCCCGCCCAAGGCGCCAGCGGGGCGAGGCTCCTAGGAGCCGGGCTGGACGGAGGCCAGGGGGCCGAATACCTTCATCACGAACACAGCCTTGCCGGAGACCGTTTCGAGGCCCTCGAAGGTCGAGCGGACCTCGCGCCGCACAGCGTCCAGGACCTCGTCGCAGGGCCCGAACACCTGGGTGCTCATGCTATTCGAGACCACCTTGAACCGGCCATCGGCATTCAGGCGCCCGATGAACTGGTGAATGACCTCGGCAAAGTCCGTCTGCAGCGGGTAGAGGCTGATCTCGACCCCAATATCCATAAAAGGCCCCCTACACTCCCATCTGGAAACGCCCTAGCGTACAACCGGCCCGCTGTTCGCGGGCAAAAACCACGCTTTTTGCCCGGGGCGCGTAGCCCGGGGCGCGTAGCCCGCGTCACCTAAGCCTTCCCAGGTGCGCTCGCTGAAAGGGCCGCCAACCGCTGCGCGCGCGTCGCGCGCTCACAGTCGGACCTGGGTACGGCCTCACGGCCGCACCCGTGCGACGCATGCGTCGCACCCTGCGCGGCCCGGGCGACTTTCAGCTGATCAAGTAGCGCACGTTGCAATTCCTTGCACGCCATCCGTCACGCGATAGGACTAGAATCGCGCCCCACGAGCGTGCGGGAATAGGATAACGATGACGCGGAAGATCCAGGTTCACCAGGTCGATGCGTTCACTCGCGAGCGCTTTACCGGAAACCCGGCTGGCGTGGTGCTGAACGCGGACGGACTTACGGAAGCGCAGATGCTCGCGATCGCGCGCGAGCTCAATAACGCAGACACGGCTTTCATCCTCTCACCTGAGAGCGAAGACCATAATGTGCGCGCGCGCTTTTTCACGCCGCGCACTGAAGCGGGATTTGTCGGTCACGCCACGGTCGCGGCGCACTACGTACTCTCACGCAGAGTCGACGCACCGCGACACCTGCGGCAGAAATCGAAGGCGGGCACCGTTGACATCGAGGTCAGAGGCACCGCCGAGGATCGCAGTATCGCGATCCGGCAGAGCTCCCCACCGCTGGGCCGCGAGCTCAATGACCGCGAGCGCCTCGCGGTTCTCGATGCCCTGGCGCTGGCAACCGACGATCTCGATACGCGCTGTCCGATCCGGATCGTTGGATCGAGCAGCACCCGGCTCATGGTCGGTGTACGCGGCCAGGAGCCCCTGCGACACCTCAAGCCCGACATGACGAGGCTCACCACACTCTCGGCACAGATCGGGGCGGCCGGCTATTTCGTTTTCACACTGATGCCCGGTGGTGGCGATCATCTGACCGAATCGCGTATGTTTTGTCCTGCGTTGGGAATCGCGGAAGACCCGGTGAGCGGCAACGCGCACGGCCTCCTCGGCGTCTACCTGGCGCAACACGGCCTGCTGGCCCGTGGCGAGCGGCGCACCGCGTTCAGTGGCATCCAGGGCAACTCCGTGCATCGCCCCGGCCGAGTGGAGGTCGAGTTGGAATTCAAGAACGGCAGCGTGGAGGCCGTCTGGATCATCGGCCAGGCCGTATCCATTTTCGAGACTGAGATCCTGCTTTAAAATAAATGACCAACACCTCGTTCGTGCCGGTAGTGACGCTGGCCGAGATTCCGCAGGGAAGCATGCAGGCGCGCGTCCTGGAAGGCCGCGAGATCGTAATCTGTCACACCCGTGAGGGCGTGTTCGCTCTCGATAACGTCTGCACCCACGCGCACGCGCGCATGTGTGAAGGGCGGCTGCGTGCGACGCGCCTGGTTTGTCCGCTACATGGCGCGTCTTTCGATATTCGTGACGGTCGCGTCCTGGGTCCGCCGGCCACCGTTCCGCTTCCCACGCACCAGGTGCGTGTGGTCGACGGAACGATCGAAGTGGCGCTAAGCCCTATTATCCCGGCACCATAGGCTCTCTGGCGCGTGCTCCAACGCGCCAGATGAACCAGACCGCCGGCAGCGTGACACAGGCGCCTACCAGAAATGGCGCGCCCGGACCCAGCGCGGCATAGATCGGACCGGAAACGAATGGCCCGATGACTCGCGCCAGGCTACTGCTCGACTGATACGTTCCCATCACTGTGCCACGGTCGTGCGCATCCGCCTGCTTGGAGGCGAGTGACGAGGCGCTCGGATTGAACGAGCCAACGCCGATTCCGCATAACGCGAGCCCGAGAGCGGTGATCGCGAGACTCGGCGCGCCCGCCACCGTGACCAGACCGATGACATAGACAAACACACCAAACGTCGCGAGCTTCGCTTCGCCCAGCCTGGGAACGAGCACACGCACCCCGCCGCCCTGCATGAGCACCGCCAGGCAGGCCAGGCAGAACATGAGCAGCCCCACCGTACGCGGTCCGAAGCCGAACTTGTTCAACGACCAGATCGCGAAGATCGATTCGAGGATGGCTTGTGAGAAGGTCACGAGCAGCGCCGCCGTGGCAATGAGCCGAAGCCCGGGACGTGCGATCAGCAGACGCAGCGGACCCACACGCTCCCGCGCACCGTGCTCCCGGCGACGCTCGGCGGTGTTGCTCTCGGGTAGCAGGAATGCGACCAGCAGAATAGCCACCACACTCAACGAAGCCGACACCGCGGCGGGCAACACGAAACTCGCAGCCTGTGGATCGTTTCCCGCCAGGAGGCCGCCGATAGCCGGGCCGAGGGTGAAGCCGACGCCGATGGCGGCACCTACCAGGCCGAGCGAAGCCGCACGCTTCTCGGGCGGGCTGACATCCGATGCGTAGGCGAAAGCGGCCGAGATGTTGCCCGCCATGAAGCCCCCGAGGATGCGTGAGACAAACAGCCAGGCGAGACTGTCGGCGTAACCGAGAATGAGATACGACACACACGCGCCAGCGAGGCTGGACATGAGAATCGGGCGGCGTCCATAACGATCACTCAGCCGCCCCCACAGCGGGGCGGCAATGAGCTGGCACAACGAGTACACGCCGAAGATGGCGGTGATCACCGTCGGAGATGCCCCGTAGCGGTTGGCCATGTAGGGCACGAGAGGGATGAGGATGCCGAATCCCAGGATGTCGATGACGCTGACCAGGAACAGCGATCCCAGTTGTTTGTTTTTCATCAGTGGCCGGGCACGAGCTTGGAAATATCAGCACCCGGTCGAGCCCGCGGGGGCTGATAGTCATGCGCACCACGAATCACGAGATTGGGTATGCGCGTATCGTCGAAATCGACCGCATCGCGCGACTCGGGTGCCATCCGCAGGATTGCTATCTGCATGGACGGCACCACCCAGAGGCGATTGCCGCCCTGACCTGCGACCACGAATACATCTTCGACAGCATAGGGCTCCGTTCCAGCGACAGTGTTCTTACCGAGACGAATGTAGGAACCGTAGTTTTCATTGCCATGGGCGGGAACGAGCATCCGGGCGACCCAACCCGGGCGAATGATTTCGTCGCCGCGGTAGTTGCCATCCTTGATCAACAGCTCGGCGAGGCGGATCCAGTCACCCTGACGCGCCAACATGCAGCAGTCCGCATGCGCGGCGCCCCCCTCATGGTCGAGCCATAACCAGGCGTCGCCCGCTCCGACGGGCCGCCAGAGGGCCTGCGAGACAAACTGCGCATAACGCATCCCGGTGGCGCGCTCGATGACGAGCGCGGCCAGTTGCGGATCGGCGCTCTGGTCGGCCCAGGTCGCGCCGGGCTTACCCACGAGCGGCGCCGCGAGATAAACGGCGTCGATGTCGGAACCGAGAGCGCCACGTACGCTGGCCTTCCATGGAACGAGCGAGGGCTCTGGCGCGCCCAGCCCACTCGACATCTTCAGGAGTTGGTCGACCGTAATCGCGCCCCGGGGATCGTCCTTCCATTGAGCGATGAAGTGGCCGACGGGCTCATCGGGCCAGTGGATGTGGCGCTGTGCCAGGGCAACTCCGGCGGCCAGAGCCACCACGACACGCGAGAGCGACTGCCCGTCCTCCACGGTATCGAATCCCGTCCCATGCCAGTATTTCTCGAAAACGATGTGATCGTGACGGCTCACGATGAGCGCGGTGGAATCCTTGTCAGCAGCGTAGTCGGCCGCAGACTGCAGCGACGCCGGGTCGAGCGACTCGAGCTGGGGAGCGACGCGCGGTGCCGGGGGCTCATTGCCACCCGCGACCCGCTCACGCGGCTGGTAAAGCGAGGCGGAGGACCCGGAGATCGCCAGGAAGTAGCGGTGCCAGAAAACCGGATCGCGGGCGCAGACCAGCACGGCCACGATGACCAGCGCGAGAACAACCCACTTCCCCATGCCTCTCACTTCACAACTCCGCTCATACGATGGCCACGACGGCCAGAAGGCCGCACGGGACCACAATACCGCGCCTCACCGCCGGCGAGCTCGAGCTCATGGGTGACACAATCGGGCCATTCGGGCCGATGGTGCGTAGTCATGACCACGGCGGTGCCGGCGGCAACCAGGGCTTCCACGTGACTCTTGAGCGATCGACGGGTCGGACCGTCAACGCCGGAGAATGCCTCATCCAGCAACAGAAGGTCAGGATGACGCACCCAGGCGCGCGCAAATAAGACGCGCCGCAACTGCCCATAGGACAATTCGCGCAGCGTTCGGGTGGCCAGCTCACCCAGGCCGAAGAACTCCAGCGAGCGCCGCCCGGCTGCCCGGTCCGCGGCAGTCGGCGCGTCATTGAGTCCGATGCTCGAATGCCTGCCCGACTGCACCACTTCGGCGACGGTCAGGTGTTGAGGATGATTGGCCTGCAAATGGGGAGCAACCAGGCCCACGCGCTGCTTGAAGACTTCGAGCGGCACCCCCGGCTCGATACCTACACGCTCGATCCGGCCGCCAACGGCGACACCATGGTCCCCATACAGAGTACGTAAGAGGGTCGTCTTCCCGGAGCCGTTACGTCCGTGGACGACCCAGCATTGTTCCGGGCGCACTTCGAGCGAGATTTTCTTCAGGCCCGGATGCTCGTCGAGATAGACGGTTGCCTTCGTGAGACGCACGAGAAACTCCGGCACGCGCTGGCGACGTTTGCGCTGCAACGGCACGGCCGGGCCCGAGTCGTCGTGCTTCACATTCAGCCAACGCTCCAGCGGCGCGCGCCGCAACTTGCCGCAATACACGAGGCGCCCTTTTTCCAACACGAGCGCATGCGTAGCGCTCGCCGGCACGTCTTCGACCCGATGTGCAGCGAGAACCCATGGCATACGCGAGCGTCGGGTGTGAGCCAGCCAACGCATCGCGCGCCCGTGATTGACCTCATCCAGGCCATTCAACAACTCATCGAGCAGTAGCAACTTCGGACGTGACGCCAGCGCACGCGCGAGCAACACCAGGCGCCGTTCGCCATAGGAGAGGGTGAGAAAGCGTCGCTCGGACAATTGTCCGATCGCCAGCCGTTCCAACACGGCGGCAATCCGCCGGCGATCGCTGGAATCGAGAGGGTTGAGCGGAATATCAGTACGGTAGAGGCCGGTGCCGACGACCTGCTCCACCGTGTGGTTCCAGCCGTAGCGCTCGTACTTGTCCTGCCGCTCCGGACCCACGTAGCTGATCTCGTCCTGCACCTCGAAAGGACCGGGCCACAGCTCACGGCGCCAGCGGTACTGCCGTACCTCGCGGCCGGTCGGGGTCGGCCATACCGCGCCGGAAATCAGCTTTAAAAGCTGCGACTTACCCGCACCGTTGCCGCCGGCGAGCACCCAATGCTCGCCCGGACGGATGGTCCAATTCACATCGTCCAGAATCGTCCGCCCCTCCCTCTCGAGATGGACGTTCGCCAGGCGCACCTCGACGTAGCGTGCGTCCGCGCTCTTCGTTCGCTGCATGTGGATTCGTTGAGAGTCTTTGCAAGAGGACCATTGTCGCACGACCGGCTCGTCGCAACGAGGCGACAGCCCGTGGGCCATAGTCCACGCGCCCGGAAATCCTCTCGCATCGGCCGGCCGGTCGCGGCGTCCCCTGTGACCTTCATCGCAATTTCGGCTTCTGTCGCGGCGGCACGTCGGCGCTGGATTGGCCGCTCGTGCTAGCGTTACACCTGAAAGGGAACAACATGTCCGACTCAATTCTTGCAGCCATCATCGCCGCGACCGCGACGCTTTCCG
>DATMQL010000120.1:0-4083 GCA_035566815.1 Steroidobacteraceae bacterium
CGCGGTGCGCCCGAGCTTCTTGGCCACCTGGCCCGTCGGGGTGCCCGCCTTCGCGAGTGACTTGAGGGTTTTCAGCTCGCTGGAGCTCCAGCCGGCTCCATCATTTGGGGGACGCTTCGCCATTACACGTTACTCCGCAAAACACCCAACTAGAGGGTGCGTCGGATGATACACAAGTCAAGGACGATGCGCGCCCCTAACATGGTGTATTGACATGTTGGAAACGGCACGAAATACCCTGTCAGGGGTCAGGTGTTGCCCTGGCGGAGCGCGCCAACCCTGTCTGTACCGACGCAAGTGCGCCAATTTCGTGACGCAGTCCCGGGCGGGCCGCGTAGGCGCGCGCAGCCCGTGTTATGAGCCAGCGCTCACGCTACAGCCCGCACCTGCGCCCGCCTACGCGCCCCGGCCTATGCGGCCCCGGGCTATGCACCCCGGGGCCAACTTACAACTTTGTAACATTTGCAACAGCCAGGACCGCCGTTGCCTGCGCGGCCGCCGCCTACGCGGCCCGGGCTAGGCGCCCCCATCTAAACACTTCTTAACAATCACTCCACCGCCCCTAACCTCACAACCCGCACGCCGCGCACAAAAAACTTACACCAACCCCGTGTCAGAGTCCGGGTTCGTGAAGATGAAACGAAATTCATACGGGGCGAATGTGCCCCGCACTGCCGCATGGTTGGAGGTTCCAACCTGAAGTTATCTCAATATGGGGAGCCGGCCGCGAAGGTTTGTATTACGTTCGCACACTTTTCGCGGCGGGCACCGCCCGGCACAAGAGTTCGCCGACACCGGCGAACTTCACACGGGCGGTCTGTCCGATACGGATGTCGTGTATGCCGGTGGCGGCCCCGGTGGAAATGACATAACCCGATTTCATGGGCAGGCCGCGGCGGGCGCAGCGTCCCAGCGCGAAAGCGACGGCGGCGAGTGGGCCGCCTGGCAACGATGTCGCGCCACCCCGGCCGACGCAATTGCCGTCAACAAAAGTCTCACAGGTCAGCGAGTCCAACGGACGCTGACGCCAGTCGGGAATCGCGGGCCCGAGCAACAGCCCGGCGTTGTTGCCGAAGTCCGAAACGACGACGGTCGGCCCGAGCTCGTTGATCGCCGCCAGCGGGCTGCCCGCGGCCTCGATGCCGACGTGCAGACCCGACACCAGGCGCGCGGCCTCCTCGGTCGTCCAGTGGATTTTGTCGGGCTCGGCGTCCGCGGCGAGGCGGAACACGAATTCGGCCTCGACCGCGGCGAAGCCCCCTTGGAACACGGGAAATTCGACCTGCGCATCGGGCGGTGCGAGTCGAATCCCGCGCCTGAAGATGGGACCCACCAGCCGGTCCTCCCCCATCCGCTCGAGCCACGGCGCTGCGATACGCCCGACCTTCCAGCCGGCTACAGTGTCCGGCCAGAGCGCGATCGCCCGATCCTGGTAGGCGTAAGCCGTATTGAGCGTAGTCGGGACGGTTCCCGGGAAATCGAACAGCGCTTTCGCGCCGAGTCGCGCCCGGACGAAGTCTTCGGCGACGGCCTCACTATCCATCCGACCACGATAAAGAAGAACGGCGCGCGCGCAATCCGACCATAGGCGCGTTCAGTCGGCCTTTGCCGACAAGGAAACCCCGACAGGGAAAGGCCGCGCACCGGCGCCTTCGAAAGAGCAACCGATGCGCGGCGAACACAAGAGCGGGCCGGCACGAGGCCGGCGGGACGCTCCTCAGTACCGGTAGTGATCCGGCTTATACGGACCCGACTTATCGACGCCGATGTAGCCGGCCTGCGTATCAGTCAGGACGGTGAGCTCGGCATTGAGCTTCGCCAGTTGCAGCCGCGCAACCTTCTCGTCGAGATGCTTCGGCAGCACATACACGCCGACGGGATACTTCGCCGTGTGCTGGAAAAGCTCGATCTGCGCGATGGTCTGGTTCGCAAAGCTCGAACTCATCACATAGCTCGGATGCCCCGTGCCGCAACCGAGATTCACCAGCCGCCCTTCGGCCAGCAGGATCATCCGCCGGCCGTCCGGGAAAATGATGTGGTCGACTTGTGGCTTGATGTTCTCCCACTTGTACTGCTTGAGGCTGGCGACATCGATCTCATTGTCGAAGTGACCGATGTTGCACACGATGGCGTTGTTCTTCATCCGCTTCATATGATCGTGTGTGATCACATGAAAGTTGCCCGTGCAGGTCACGAAGATGTCGCCCTTGTCCGCGGCGTACTCCATGGTCACGACGCGATAACCTTCCATCGCCGCCTGCAGCGCGCAGATCGGATCGATCTCGGTCACCCACACCTGTGCTGACAGCGCGCGCAGCGCCTGCGCGGAGCCCTTGCCCACGTCGCCATAACCGGCCACCACGGCGACCTTGCCGGCCACCATCACGTCGGTAGCGCGCTTGATGCCGTCGACCAGTGACTCGCGGCAACCGTAGAGGTTGTCGAATTTGCTCTTGGTCACCGAGTCATTGACGTTGATGGCGGGGAAAGCCAGCTTCCCGTCCTTCGCCATCTGATACAGGCGCTTCACACCCGTGGTGGTCTCTTCCGTCACGCCCTTGACCTGCTTGAGGCGAGTGGAATACCACTTCGGATCGGACTTCAGGTGCGCCTTGATGGAAGCGAACAGCGCCTCCTCCTCTTCGCTCGAGGGCTTGGCCAGCACGCTGGGATCGGTCTCGGCGGTCGTTCCGAGATGCAACAACAGCGTGGCGTCACCACCATCATCGAGGATCATGTTGGTGTAGCCGCCGTCCGGCCACTCGAAGATCCGGTGCGTGTAATCCCAGTAATCCGTCAGCGACTCGCCCTTCCATGCATAAACCGGCGTACCCACCGCGGCAATCGCGGCGGCCGCATGGTCCTGGGTCGAGAAGATGTTGCACGAGGCCCAGCGAACCTGCGCTCCGAGAGCCTGCAGCGTCTCGATGAGCACGGCGGTCTGGATCGTCATGTGCAGCGAGCCGGTGATGCGGGCGCCCTTGAGCGGCTGCTTCGGGGCGAATTCCTCGCGGATGGCCATGAGACCGGGCATTTCGGTCTCGGCGATCAGGATCTCCTTGCGACCCCAGTCGGCGAGAGCCAGGTCGGCCACCTTGCAATCCGTGAATCCGGATGCGGTTTTCAAATTGGCGTTCATACTTCAGTTTGCTCCGATGTAGGAATGAGCGCCGTGTAACAACACACGCCCCCGTTTCTGAGCCTGGCAGGCGCGGTGACTTTCGGAAGGTCACCCACCTGTCGCAGCGCTCCTCAGAAAGGCGGCGCCCGGCGCTAGCTGCGCCGGATTGAGAACCTCATGCTGCGCGGACCGTCTTGCCTTCCGAGGCCAGTGCGGCGGCCCGGTCGGTCTTTTCCCAGGTGAACTCCGGCTCGGTGCGGCCGAAGTGTCCGTAGGCAGCTGTCTTCTGGTAGATCGGGCGCACGAGATCGAGCATCTCGCGCAGCCCATAAGGCGTGAGATCGAAATTCTTACGCACCAGCTGTGTCAGCCGCTCGCGCGACAGCCGGCTCGTGCCGAATGTCTCGACCATGATGGAGGTCGGCTCGGCGACACCAATGGCGTATGACACCTGTACTTCGCAGCGCTCGGCGAGCCCGGCCGCGACAATATTCTTCGCGACGTAGCGCGCCGCATAGGCGGCCGAGCGATCGACCTTCGAAGGGTCCTTGCCCGAAAACGCACCGCCACCGTGCCGCGCAAAGCCGCCGTACGTATCGACGATGATCTTGCGGCCTGTCAGGCCGCAATCCCCCACCGGACCGCCGACGACGAAGCGTCCCGTGGGATTGATGTGATATTTCGTGCGCTTGTCGATCCACTTCTTCGGCAGGACGGGCTCGAGGATCTCCTCGATCACGGCCTCGCGCAGCGCCTTGGTGGAAATGTCCGGACTGTGTTGCGTCGACAGCACGACGGCCTCGAGGCCCACCGGCTTGTCGTCCTCGTAGCGCAGAGTGACCTGGCTCTTGGCGTCCGGGCGCAGCCAGTCGAGCTTGCCTTTCTTGCGGACATCCGCCTGCCTCTTCACCAGCCGGTGCGCGAGGGTGATCGCCGCCGGCATCAACACGTCCGTCTCGTTC
>DATMQL010000121.1:0-3864 GCA_035566815.1 Steroidobacteraceae bacterium
GGCGGCTGGAGCGGCACGAAAGCGACGAGCGGCACGCAGAGCACGGGGGCGCTCACGATGCCGAGTTCTTATTCGATGACGTGTACGGGCGCCGGGGGCACCAGTCCCGTGTCGACCGTGCTGGTCAACATCGTGCCGACGGCCACGCTAGCGGCGAACCCCACGGTCGTCGTGAGCGGTGGCAGTTCAACGCTGACGTGGAGTTCGACCAATGCCACCGCGTGCACGGCCTCGGGCGGCTGGAGCGGTGCGAAAGCCGCGAGCGGCACGCAGAGCACGGGCGCACTCACCACGACCACGGCGTATTCATTGAGTTGCAATGGGGCGGGTGGCACGAGCAGCGTCGCGACCGCCACCGTCACGATCTCCAACGGCGCGGTGGCGATCTCGCCGAAGATTGCGGCCGTTGTACAGACGCAGACGCAGCAGTTCACGGCGACGGTGCCCGGCGGCGGGGCGGCGACCTGGGCGGTCGATGGCATCGCCGGAGGCAACGGCGCGGTGGGCACGGTGAGCGCCGGCGGTCTGTACACGGCAGGCACGGCGGTGGGCACACACACCATCGTCGCCACCAGCGTGGCGAACACGTCGCAGACGGGGAGCGCGGTCGCGGCGGTGACCGACCTTCTCGGCATGTATACCTACCACAGCGATCTGGCCCGGGACGGCGCGAACACCCACGAATACGCGCTGACGCCGGCCAACGTGACCACCGGCAGCTTCGGCAAGCTCACCTCCTGCACGGTCGATGGGGTCATTTCTGGACAACCGTTGTGGGCGGCCAATCTGACGGTGAGCGGCGCGAAGCACAATGTGGTGTTCGTCACGACGCAGCACGACAGCCTGTACGCGTTCGATGCCGACGCGGTGCCCTGTCAACAGCTCTGGGCGGTGAGTTTGATTGACGCCGCGCATGGCGCACTGGCCGGGGAGACCACCGTGCCCCCCGCTCTGTTCGGCGCCAATGAAGGCTCGATTGCCCCGGAAGCGGGGGTGACCAGCACGCCGGTGATCGATCCGGCGAGCGGTATTCTGTATGCGGTAGCGCTGTCGGTCAACGCGGCGCACACCGTTTACTATCAACGTCTGCACGCCATTGATCTTGCCACCGGCACGGAGAAGAGCGGGGCGCCCGTGACCATCACGGGCACCTATCCACTCGTCCCCAGCGGCACGGTCAGTTTCGATCCGCATCAGCATCTGCAGCGGGCCGGTCTGGCTCTGGTCAACAGCGTGGTCTACGTCTCTTTCTCCTCACAGGAGGACTTGGGTACTTGGTACGGCTGGATGATGGGCTATCAGTACGGGGGGACTCCGTTGTTCAAGCAGACCGCGGTGTTCAACGCGGCGCCGAATCCGAGGCCCAACGGGGTCGGGGGCGGCATCTGGATGAGCGGCGGCGCACCGGCGGTCGACTCGGCCAACAATCTGTACGTCCTCACGGGCAACGGCGGCTTTGATGCGACGAGCAGCACTGCGCCGAACAACGACTATGGGGATTCGCTGCTCAAGTTGACCCCGACGCTCAGCGTCGCGCAATGGTTCACGCCCACGGATCAGGCAACGGACGGCGCGACGGACGGTGATTTTGGAGCCGGTGGCGCCGCGATCCTCGCCGACCTGCCGGCTGGAAGCGCGCATACACACTTGATCATGGGTGGCGGCAAGGACGGGGCGCTTTACGTGCTGGATCGGGATCTGCTCGGCGGCTTCCAAGACAGCCATGCGGTGCAGAGGATCGTCTTCGGCGCCCCGATCTTTGCCACGGGAGCGTTCTGGAACAACCAATTTTATCTCGGTGGCGTCGGCGCTCCGCTCAGAGCCTATCAGCTGACTCCCACGACCGCGCAGTTGGCCTTGGGCTCCTCCTCCGCCCATGCATTCGGATTTCCCGGCGCCACGCCGTCGGTGTCGGCGGCGGCGACGCAGAACGGCATCGTGTGGGCGTTGGACACCAGCCGATACTGCACCAGCCAGTCGCCCGGCTGCGGCCCGGCAGTGCTCTATGCCTACGATGCGAACACGCTGGCCACCGCGTTGTGGAACAGTTCCACAGTTGCTGCCGATGCGGCAGGTTTCGCAGTGAAGTTCGCGGTCCCCACGATTGCCAACGGCAAAGTCTATGTGGGCACCCGCGGCAACAACACCGGGGTCCTCGGTGCCACCAGCGTGTCGGGTGAGTTGGATATCTACGGTCTCAAACCGTAGAGACGCCAGCGCGGCCCCTAAGGCAAGATCGATTTTCTCGTGGCTCTCAGCACTTCGAGCAACGATGTCGAGTCGTCCAGAATGCATGAGCGTAAGGCTGCAGCCTCATCGACCAGGCGAGAATAAGTGCCGCCGTCACGAGAATCTGACAGACTCCGAATCGCATCGACGTAGCACCCGACATCATCAGTAGGCACGGACAGCACCGCGCTGTGCAGCACTTCAGCCGCAGGTACGACAGGACTCGATATGACAGGTCGCAGGAGTAAAATTGCCTCGGCAACGACCATCGCGAAACCTTCTTCGAAGGTGGATCGTGTCGGGACGATGGCGACATGCGCCTCTAAGTAACGATTCAAAAGATGCGGTCTGTCGAGTTTCCCGTGAGTCGTCACATTCTGCAAGCGGCGCGCATCAATTTGGCGCCTGAGATCGGGGAGGGCATCGCCGTCACCGCAGAGTGAGAAATCGACGTGCGGCAGTGCTTCGGCCATGTCCAGGATATCAAAGACCCCCTTATTTTCCTCAATGCGGCCGGCGAATATCACACGAAACGGCGTATCTGCGAAATCCTTGGGGCTTACCTCGACGAAACTCGCGGCGGGAAAACTCGGCTTGAACACGGTCACCGGGACGGGCCCGGCCACGGACTGGACCTGGCGCGCACAGGCCGGCGAGACAGCGAGCGTCAGATATACCCAGCGTTGCCACACGAATCGATAGGCCCTCTGGCGCAGTCCGGGTTTCGGCCTAAAGCCCTCAGGCCAAAGTGTGTTGTGCAGGATCGGGACGATCTTGGCGCCGCTCAAGCGCAGGACAGCGAGATAAACCCAGTCCGTGACTCCCGATGCCACGAGGATAACCTTGGGTCGCACGCGAAGCGCGAGCAGCAGTAGCCTCGCCGCGTAAAGAAACACAGACAGCTCGTACTCGATCTTGGGTAACCGAATGCGCCGCCTCGGCAGATTGGACACCGTGCAAGTGTCGTCGACAACCGTCTCCGCTCGGGCGCAATATGAAACGGCGTGAAAGGTCAGGTGCTCGCGGCGGCAAAACTCGAAGAACTGGCCGGAGAAAGTTACCGCGGTTTCTTTCGTGAAGTCGCCTCCGCGCTTCCAAGTTGCGTAGGATGCAACGATGTCGCCGGGACCTTCGCAATAAAAAATGTCGCGTTCCTTCACCCTTCCTCTCTTCTGAGATCATTGATTATTCGGTCAACCGCTCGTGCGGAAATGTCAAACGCAAGATCATAGCCTTTCGAGGGTCGAAAAGCTGAGGCGCCGCTGCAATCACCAGCGCATCGAAGCGTCCAATTTGTCCCTTGAATCGGGTAGCCTTGCATCAGGCTGAGACCCAAGGAGACAGCGATTAGCACGGTTCTCGTCACCGGCGGCTCCGGCTTCATTGCAAGCCATACCATTCTCGAGCTCCTCGCCGCGGGCCATCGCATGCGCACCACGGTGCGCAGCCTCGAGCGCGAGCGTGACGTGCGCGCCACGCTCAAGGCCGGCGGCGCCGAGCCCGGCACTCGCTTGTCGTTCATCGCCGCCGATCTCGAAAACGACGCAGGCTGGCCCGAGGCCGTCGCCGGCTGTGACTATGTGTTGCACGTCGCGTCGCCTTTCCCCGCGAACATTCCCAGGCACGAGGACGAAT
>DATMQL010000122.1:0-6033 GCA_035566815.1 Steroidobacteraceae bacterium
ACTGCAGGATGGCGCCCGACTCGAATACCGTCAGGGGGCCGCCGGGAGCGTCGTGGTCTACCAGGGCCGGCATTTTGTTGTTCGGGTTGATGGCATCGTACTCGGGCGTCGACTGGTCGCCCTTGTTGATGTTTACCGGGATCACGTTGTACCGGAGGTCGCATTCCTCGAGCATGATGGTGATTTTCTTGCCGTTGCCGGTCGGCCAGAAATAGACGTCGATCATGTGCTTATACTGTGCTGCGTGGACTACAGGTCGTCTTAGGGCACCGGGTCCTACTCTACCCCCAAGCTCGGGGGAGTGGGGACGGAACTTGCTGCATCAAATGGGAGGGCATTTTTCATGGCCGCGAGATCGATTGCATCACTGACTGTCTCTTTTGGGCTGGTCGCCATTCCGGTGAAATTGTATTCCGCCACCCGGAGTACCGGCTCGATCCACTTCAATATGCTCCATAAGAAGGATGGCTCCCGCCTCAAGCAGCAATATATCTGCGCCAAGGAGGGAGTTGTCGTCGAGCGCGAGGATATCGTCAAGGGCTACGAATTCGCCAAAGATCAGTATGTGATGTTCACCCCGGCGGAGATCAAGGCGCTGGAGGAGGCCGGCACCCGCAGCATCGACGTGCAGGAGTTCGTGCCGCTGGATTCAGTAGACCCTGTCTATTTCAACACGACCTACTACCTCGCTCCCGACAAGGGGGGCGCGAAGCCCTACACACTGTTTGCGACGGCCTTGCGAGAGAGCAAGCGTTGCGCGGTGGGGCGTTGGGCCACGCGTGGCAGAGAGCACGTCGTGATTCTGCGACCGATGGAGAACGGGCTGGTGCTACACCAGCTGCATTTCGCGCCCGAGGTCGTCCCCATCAGCGAGTTGGACGTGGAGGAGACGAAGGTCCGGGATGCTGAGTTGAAGTTGGCACAGCAGCTCATCGATCAGCAGACCACGGATCGCTTCGATCCAACCGCGTATACCGACGAGGTCAAAGCGCGCATCGAGGCTGCCATACAGAAGAAGGTGGAAGGCGAGGAGATCACGCTCGCCGAGCCGACCCCTGCCGGCGACGGCAAGGTGATCGATCTGATGGAAGCGCTGCGTGCCAGCCTGAAGCGCAACGTGCATGCGCGCGAGGAGACCTCGCAGCTGGGCGAGCGCAAGCCGCCGAAGCGGGTGCAGAAGAAGGCCGCGGCGACTCGCAAAGCCTCGAGCCGCTAGCCGGCGCATATTGGAGACGGAGATGCACTCCTATGGGGTTGGCGAGGTCGCGCGGATGTTGCATTTGTCGCGCGGCACGATCCGCGGGCTCATCTCGCGCGGCTTTGTGAACCCGGCGCGCGGGCCGCGGCGCGAATATCGCTTCTCCTTCCAGGATCTCGTGACTCTGCGTGCGGCACGCGCACTCGTGCAGGCGAAAGTGCCGCCTCGCCGGATCGGCCGCTCGCTGCTGGCGTTACGGCGGCAGTTGCCGAAGTCGGTGCCGCTTACCGGCTTCACCATCTGCGCCGTCGGCAACGAGGTGGTGGTGCGCCGGGACGGCAGTCACTGGCAGCCGGAATCCGGTCAATACCTGCTCGAGCTCGATGTCAGCATTGCGGGCGACTCGTTGCAGATCACGGAGATCAAACGCCGCGAGGAGGACGTGTCTGGCAAGGAGGACACGTCGGTCGAGGCGCATACGTGGTTCGAGCGCGGACTGGCGGCGGAGGGTCGCAATGTCGCCGAGGCAGTCGAGGCGTATGAGCGCTGTCTTGCGCTGGATGTTCGGCAGCTTGCCGCACGGGTGAACGTCGGTCGCCTGCACCATGAGGCCGGGCGCCTGGCAGAGGCGGAGCGGGTCTATCGCGAAGCGCTGCGCGAGTGCGAGCCCGATCCCACGTTGTTATTCAATCTCGCCGTGCTGTTGGAGGATACCGCGCGCACGGACGAGGCGATCGAGGTCTATCAACAGGCGCTCGCCGAGGATCCCGACTTCGCCGATGCGCACTTCAATATCGCGCGCCTGTACGAGGCGGCCGGCAAACGCCAACACGCGATCCGACATCTGGGCGTTTACCGGCGCCTGCAGAAGTCTTAACGCACGCTGAACATTCAAACTTCTAACCGCCCAGTTTGCCGGGCGGGGAACCCCGGGGTGTGGCGTTCGTTCTAACCGCAGTGATAGCAACGTGCGAGAGGACGGACATGAAGACCAAAGCGATTGCACTGGCGATAGCCCTTGCCATGGGCTGCGCGGTAACCGGGACCCAGGCCGCGGACGCGGCGCGTGAGGACGCGACACTCAGCAAGGCGAATATCTCGCTGAATGACGCCATCGGCCTTGCCGAGAAGGAAGGTAGCGGCCAGGCGGTCACGGCGGACTACATGGCGAAGAAGGGCACCATGGGCCACTACGACATCAAGGTGTTGAGTAGCGATGGCTCGAAGTTGACCGAGTACCGGGTCAGCACCGCCACCGGTAAGATCACCAAGGCCTCGAACGAGCCGTTCGAGAAGATCTTTACCCGCATCAAACCCGAGGCGCTGGCGAGCGCTCCGACGTCACTGAAGGGCGCGATCAAGACCGCCGAAGCGCAGTCGGGTGGTAAGGCTGTGGACGCCGATGCGGACCGTGACGGCGACACCGTGCGGTATACCGTAAAGGTCGCGAAGGCCGATGGCACCACGGAGAAGGTGAAAGTGAATGGCGCTGACGGGAAGATCGCCTCGGCGAAGTAACCTGGGCCAAAATAACCCGGACCAAAGTAACCCGGACGGATCCGGGTGATCGATCGGGCCGCGTGACCTCCAAGCTCACGCGGCCCGTTTCATTGGGGACCCGATGAACTATCATCGCGCGACTCTCCTGCAAGAGAAGCGCCCTCGATATGACGGTATCGCGTATTTCGATTGCCCTGTCATTGTCGTTGCTGGTGATGACGGGCGCCGGCGAGTGTTTTGCCGCCGCTGCGCAAGAGCCGGCCGTGCAGCAGTCGGCCACGCACTCGGCCGCCCCCGACTCCAAAGATGCCTTCTCCGCCGTGGATCCGTTCATCGGGACCGAAGGTGGCGGACATACTTTCCCGGGCGCGACGGTGCCGTTCGGCATGGTCCAGTTGAGCCCGGATACACAGATCCGCTACTACAAGCAGAGCTATCCCTGGGCCGCGGGCTACCAGTACGGGGACCCGACGATCCTGGGCTTCTCGCATACTCACTTTTCGGGCGCGGGACATTCCGATCTCGGCGATGTGCTCACGCTGCCGATTGCGGGCGACGTTCGTCTCGATCCGGGTGAGGGCGACAAACCTTTGTCCGGGTATCGGTCGCGATTCAGTCACGGCACCGAGCGTGCCGAGCCGGGTTACTACGCCGTCACGCTGTCCGACTATGGCGTTCGCGCGGAGCTCACGGCGACTACTCGTGTTGGGTTACATCGCTACACGTTTCCGGCGGACAAGCCGGCTCACGTGCTCGTGGACCTGCGCTCCAGCATTTACGACTACCCGGGAAAGGTGCTGTGGTCGCGGATCCGTGTGCGCCCGGATGGCGCCGTAACGGGTTATCGCGAGACGCGGGGTTGGGCGCCGGGGCGGCAGTTGTATTTCGCCTTGCGATTTTCGAGTAAGCCGGTGGCGCAGCGTCTTTACGACCGGGAGCCGAAGCCGGAATACGACCCTAAATTCGAGCCCTGGGGTGGCCGGGACGACCTCGATTTCCGCGAGGGGCGGGCGCTGGTGGCCGTGTTCGATTTCGGCGCTCTGCCGGCGTCACAGCTCCTGGTGAAGGTCGCCATCTCTTCAGTCAGTGAAGAGAACGCACTGCTCAATCTGAACGAGGAGGCGCCGCAGTGGGACTTCGACGCAAAGCGTTCGGCGGCCGCCACGGCGTGGCGTAACGCTCTTGCTGCACTCGACATCGAGGCGGCTGAGCCAATGCGACGCAGCCTTTATACGGCGCTCTATCATTCACTGATGGCGCCGAGCGTGTTCATGGACGTCGACGGCTCGTATCGTGGCGCGGACCACGAGATACATCGCGCCGCCGGGTTCGTGTTTCGCTCGACGTTTTCGCTCTGGGATACGTATCGCGCCCTGCATCCGCTGCTGATCCTGTTACGTCCGGAATCCGACAACACGGACTTCATCCGCTCGCTGTTGGCCTCGTGGCGATGGAGCCCGGAGGGTGTGCTGCCCGTATGGCAGTTCGCCGGCCAGGAGACCTGGACCATGATCGGGTATCACGCGGTGCCGGTGATCGCGGATGCATACCTGAAGGGGATTCCCGGGTTCTCCGCGGACGAGGCGCTCGATGCCATGGTCGCCAGTGCCACGAGCTCCCATTACGCGGGACTCGACCAGTACATGAAGTTGGGTTGGGTGCCGGCCGACAAGGACAGTGAAGGTGCGTCCAAGACCGTCGAATATGCGTATGACGACTGGACTATCGCCCGTGTGGCAAAAGCGATGGGACGTAACGACGTGGCGGCTCGCTTTCGTGCACGTGCGGATAACTGGCGTAATGTCTTTGATGACAAGACGGGGTTTGTCCGTGCCCGTAACAGCGATGGAAAATTCCGGGTGCCGTTCGACCCCACGATTGCCGGCAATGGCGATTACACGGAGGGCAACGCGTGGCAGTACAGTTGGTACACGCCGCAGGATACCGCGGAGTTGATTCGTCACATGGGAGGCGAGCGGCGCTTCGTGCAGAAGCTCGATACATTGTTCGATTCGAAAGTCGATCCCGCGAGCTTTGCCAATGTCGAGGATATTTCAGGGCTCGTGGGCTTTTACGCGCACGGCAACGAGCCGAGCCATCACATTAGCTATCTCTATGTCTACGCGGGCGCGCCGTGGCGCACGCAGGAGCGGCTCGCACAGATCGTGGCGAGCCAGTACCAGCCGAAGCCGGATGGCCTGTCGGGCAACGATGACCTGGGCCAGATGTCCGCCTGGCTTCTGTTCACGGCTTGCGGCTTCTACCCGGTGACCCCGGGCTCGGGTGAGTATGTCATCGGCCGGCCCTTCCTGGACCACGCCGTGCTGCATCTGCCGAATGGCAAACAATTCACCATCGTGGTGGAGCATCTTTCCGACACCAATGGTTATGTAGGTTCTGTCCGACTCAACGGCAAGCCCCTGGCCCGCACTTTCATCCGCCACGAGGAAATCATGGCGGGCGGTGAGTTGCATTTTGTCATGCAATCGCGGCCCAACAGGCAGTGGGGGGCGAGCCTGGCGAGCCGGCCTTATTCGGAGTCGTCGTCGAAGCAGTGACGCCGCCTTGGCGTGCTGCGGTGGGCATGGGGCTTGCGGCTTGCAGGTACCGGTGTTCCGCACCGTTATGGATGAGGATCGCCATGACTACCCTTCGCAGCTTCAGCGTGTTGGCGGCTGTGTGTATCGCCGGGCCCGCTTACGCGCAGAGCCAGTCCCAGATGGCGCCCGATACGCCCTCGACCTCGGTGTTGAATCCGACGCCGAACCCTGAGCTCGATGGCGCTTCGACCGCGCAGCGGCATGGCACGCTGCGCCTGGTAACCGCGTCGCCGGGAAACATTGATTCAGGCATGCAGGTGAAGTCGCCCTCGGGCGACGTGTTGGGTACGGTCGCCTCGATCATTCCCGGAAATTCCCACAACGAGGGCTATGTGGTCATCGCCGGCCCGGAAGGAACCGCGACGCCGGTACCCTATGGAACCGCGAGCTCGATGGTTCGCAGTGATGCCATTGTCCTGGATAGGGCGCGCTTCGTGAAGGCGCCGAAGGTGCAGCAGTATCAGACGGAGGACGGTTCCAGTACGGTGTGGGAGCAGAAGGCGAACGACTACTGGAAGCGCAACACCAACAGGTCCGATCAGACGAGTGGCGTGCGACGTTAGTAGTTTCTTGCCCAACGCGCGATGCGCCACGCGAGCAGCGCGGCGCATACGCATCCGATCGGCGACACCAGGGCCGTTCCCGTTGCCGGCAACTGGTTGGTGAACCAGTCCGCGACGAGTAGGGTCTGTTGCGCCACGTAGGGCGCGAGGAATGCGCTGGAGATCAGGATGA
>DATMQL010000123.1:0-9825 GCA_035566815.1 Steroidobacteraceae bacterium
CAAGACGAGCAACAGACGGCGGTTTGGCTTATCGAAGTCACGAATCAAATCGGTGAGGCGCGGGATTACCGCAGTGTGGCTCCCCCCTTCGAGCTCCGCCTGCAGACTGGCCTCTGCCATACCCCCAACTTTGGCTGACGCTTTGACGCTCCTGATAGGCCGCTTGAATGTGCGCGCTAGTTTGCCCAAGCCTTTCGGTTCAAGCGCTCGGGTTAGTGCGGCTAGCAGGGATGGTGCGGGGTGGCTCCTGGCATCCCAAAGATTGAGATAGGCGGTGCTGTACCTCGCCTCACGGGCCGCTGGCATCAGATCCTGCTCAAGGAATTCGGACTTACCCATGCGCCGCTTGGCGAATAACGCTCGGGCGGATGTGAGCCCGATATCGAAGACTTGCAGATACTTCGCTGCGAGTTTAGGCCGCGGGTAGTGCCAAGGATCTGTGTGGAATTTCGATCGGGCCACGGGTAGTCAAAGGTATCTCGAATCCTGGAAGTATTATAAATGATGATACCTTTGAATACCGACAAAGTTTCTTCCGTCACCGTGTTGGGACTAGCTATAACTTGCGCGCGAACTTGAGACCGATACTCGGCGTCGTGTTCGGCCGGTGTTCTTGCGTACGTTGAAGGCGCTTGGGGAGCGTGCGTCCGTAAAGGTCCGCTATCGAGCGCTTGGTTCGGCATCTGAGGAAGCAGATGAAAGGAAGCGTTCGCGTAACATCTAGTTCCCGACCGGTGTCAGCGCGAGACGAGTGACGTGAGCGCGCTGCGCGGAGGCGAGCACTTGCGCGACACGCTCGTAGCGGACGTGACGATCGGGCTCGATTCGTACGATACCGGGCGCCACGGAGGCTTCGCTGAACCGTTGCTCGAGGCGTCGATCGTCATCGATTGGCGAACCGTTCCAGAAGACGCGGCCGTCGAAATCGACTTCGACGTTTGTCACGGGAGCGGGTGTATGCGAGGCGGGGTCGACGGGGAGATCGAGTGAAACGCGATGAGTCGAGTGGGGCAGGGTCACGACCAGGAGGACGAGTAGTACCAGCAGAACGTCGATCAGCGGGGTGGTGTTGATCTCCGGGACGGATCGGCTCATGACGCTCTCCCTGATGAGTATCGTTCGTCGTTATGAACGCCGCGGCCGAAGGAATCGGGTTACATCGGAAACGACTGCGCCTGCATACAGGCGCAGTTATCGGAGAGCGGGGGCGATACGGGTAAGGTGGGCGAGGTGGGGAGCCGGGTGAGGTGAGGAGGCGGACGCGGTGGGAGGCGGGGGCAGTGCAGCGCGAGGCCGGGTTACCCTTCGGCGCTCGGCAGCAATATCGAATGTTTGATCTGGCTTCCGTCCCACGAGAACTCGTCCACGGGGCGTCGCAGCGCTTCGAAGGTTCCGTCCGGATGCACCATGAGCCCGCCTCCGGTGGGAATCCCCAGGCCGGAGAGCTCGCCTTCCAGCATGTGAACGGTGCGGGAGAGACGCGCCCATTCGCGGTGCTCGTCGTGGACGTCGATGATGGCGGGCACTAGATTGAAGACGTCGAACAATTCGAGGGCCGACGAGTCCTCCGTTTCGGCGATCGCGCGCCGACCCAATTGGACGGCGCCCGCTGAGACCCCGACGAGTATCGCTCCTTGGGCGTAGCGCGCCAGAATCTCGTGCTTCATGCCGGTGGTCTGGAAGGTGTTCCAGCCGCGTTGGACGTCACCTCCGGCGAGGACTATCAGCTGTGCCCGTTCCAGGAATTCACGGTCGTCCGCATCGTAGGCCGAGCCGATCATGCGGCGTTCCGTGATGCCTACTGCGTCCATTGCGCCTTCGAAGATTGAATAAAACGCCGGGTTATCGCCGTTCGAGGCACCGATGTACGCCGCGGGGACCGCCCCGTCCGCAGCAAGGCCTTCCAGTAAACGTTTGCCGCCGCTCTTCCAAAATAGAAGCTGGCTGTCGGCGAACAGGTAGAGCGGCCGGGTATCCTGGGGCATTGCGCATTGGAGCATGCGCGCGCAGCTTCCGGCCAGCGCCGCACGCGGTGACCTACGTCGGTAGCTGGGGAGCAGGCAGCGTTACTACGAAGGAGCTTCGCCCGTCGTCCATCTGAGCGCACCGCGCCTCACCGCCGTGGCGCCGGGCGATTTGCCGAACCAGGGACAGCCCGAGACCGGTCCCCCCATCTTGCGGCCGATAGAACGGGCGAAACACATTCTCGAATTCCGCAGCGGGTACGCCGGCACCGCTGTCCCACACTGTGATGGTAGTGGCCGTCGAGTCGCGGGCGATGCGCACTTGCGTGGGCGGGCTGCCGTGACGGGCGGCGTTTTCCAGCAGGTTGCGCAGCAGGCGACGTAATAGACGCGCGTCGCCCTGTACCACGCCGGGTGCGCCCTCGAGGTGCGCGTCGTCGTACCGCGCGCATTCTTCCGCGGCGAGTGCGAGAAGATCGACTTCCTGAGTCACAATCGCTTCCGTCACGGCGTCCAGCCTGCTGGCCAGCAGAATCTCATCCACCAGCCAATCCAACTCGGCGATGTCCTCCTCCAGCCCGCTCTTGCGCTTGGGGTCGACCGAATTCTTCATCAATTCGACGGCCAGCCGGATTCGGGCCAGGGGAGTACGCAGCTCGTGAGAGGCGTTGGCCAACAAGGCCTTGTGTGCCTTGACGAGTTGCTCGATCCGGCCGGCGGCGCTGTTGAAGCTGCGCGCGAGTCGTGCCACCTCGTCATGCCCTTCGACCGCAACGCGGGTTGTGAAATCACCGGCGCCGAGCGAGTCCACTCCGCGCTGCAGCCGCTCGAGTTTCCGGCTCATATTTCTGACGACCGGGAAAGCGGCGATGCCGATCGACAGCGCCAGCAGCATCAGCGCAACGTGAAAATTGCGTCCCGGGTGTCCCTGCCCGCTCATATGCTCCATAGGTCCGCCGGTGAAACGCCACAGGGTCGCGGTCGCTATCACGAACAATACGAGGCTGGCGACCAGCGTGAGATAGAACCGAAGATACAGGCGCAACATCAGTCTTGGGCCTTGGCAAACACGTAGCCAGCGCCACGCACCGTGATCACCCGGCGCGGCTTGCGGGGATCGTCCTCGATCGCCGCCCGGATACGCGACATATGGACATCGATCGAGCGGTCGAAGGCTTCAAGTTGGGTTCCTTTCAGCTTGTCCATGAGTGCGTCGCGCGACAGCACCCGGCCGGCGTTTTGGGCCAGCGCCCACAACAGATCGAACTGGTAACCCGTCAGCTCACAGCGAACTCCGTCGAGGAGCACCGCGCGGGCCGAACTATCGAGGTCGAGTCGACCGAAATGCAGCACCTGCTCTCCGGTGGCTTTCCCCGGCGCGCGCCTTCGCAGGATCGCCCGAAGGCGCGCGAGCAACTCGCGCGGCTCGAAGGGCTTGGGTAGGTAATCGTCGGCACCCAACTCCAGCCCGACGATGCGATCTATCGCGTCACCTCGCGCAGTGAGCATCAACACCGGTGTATCGGCTTTCTTGCGCAGCTCACGGCAGACATTCAGGCCGTCCATGTCAGGAAGCATCAGGTCGAGCACGACCGCGTCGTACTCCGACTCTCCCAGGTGCCGCAGGGCTGTGGCGCCCAGAGGCGCGAGCGTGATTCGAAAGCCCGCCTGGCCAAGGTACTCGGAGAGCATCTCGGCGAGGCGGGGATCGTCTTCGACAACCAGGATGCGCTCGGGCATATGGGGGACTCTAGGGCGGGCCGGGCGCCCGCGCCAGAGGATGATGCGGCCGGGTCATCAGGAGTGGGGCCCTCCGTGCATCTGCTGCAGGTGGCTGGCAAGGGCCTGCCGTTGCGCGGGTGTCAGTACATTTCCGACATCGCCGAGCAACTGCACGATGCGCTTGGATGCTTGGTCCGCGAGCTGTAGGTGCGATTCGCGTGCGGTCTCCATCGCGCTTCGGTCGACAGTCGGCTGGGTCAGTGCCGTCACGAATTGGTCGTGGCCGGTCTTTAGCTGTGAGCGCAGTGGGAGCAGATCGGTCACCGCCTGTTGTACCAGCGGGCCGATCTGCGCCTGCTGAGCCGCGGTGGCGTCGATTTCGACATACAGGTGCTTCAGCATGTGATCGACATGAGCGGAGACGTCGGCGGGGCTTGCATCGGCACTCAGGGTCATGCCGTGATGCATGGCGCCCATTCCCATTCCCGTTGCCTGGGCCACGGCGCCGAGGCCGGCCACCAGGCCGGCGCCGGCGATAAAGGCCGCAACGGTATAGCGATTTAGCAGTTTCATACGCAGTCCTCTCGTGGTGGGTACGACCAACGATGTCAGTCTGCGCGCGGCCTGTTAGCCGCAGTTGTACGCCATATTAACTTTTGTAAAGTGTCGCCAACACACCATCGCCTTGTAACTCGGCGGTGAACCCCGCTTGCCGCAGGCGGTTGGCCACCTCGCCGGGCACGTCGCGTCCGCTCGTGAGTTTGTTCGGCGTTCCGGTGTAGTGGAATAGCCGCCCCTTGCGTCGCAGGACTCTCGCCATTTGATTGTAAAAGTCCTGCGAGTACAACTCCCCGGCGATTCCGAAGCGCGGCGGATCGTGCAGAATGGCGTCGACGGAGCTGTCCGGCAGGGTCGTGATCTGCTCGGCGACATCCCCCTGCGTCAATTGCAGCGCGCCGCCGGGCTCGGGTGACCAGGGATTGAGGCCCCGCAGCCAGAGCACGTCGGGATTTTTTTCATAAGACAGCACCTGCGTGGCAGCCCCCTCCAGGCACCACGCCGCGAAGTATCCGAGTCCACCGCAGGTATCCAGGACGACTTTGCCGCGCGGGCGAATCCAACTTACCTTGCGCTCCGCGTCCGCGTACGGCGAGATTTTCGCGGTTGGCAGCATTTTGATGCCGTCTATCTCGAAAGTCGGAGCGCCCCACTCGGTGGGCACGAGTTTGATCAAGGAGGTGCTGAATCGGGAGGCGGGCTGGAATGCCGCGCCATCCCAGTAATAGATGGTCCGGTCTTTGCCTTGGCCGAGCCAGGGAAACCGGCCGCCGGCGTAACTCCATCCGGCGTCGGTGACGGCCACCTCCGTGCCGGAGCGCTCGAGGTCGAGAGAGCAGATCAAAGAAGATGCGCCGGCGTCGAGCGCCGCGCGCATCAGCTCGTGAACTTTGAGTGTTAAAAGCGGCCCCACGGGGGGCGATTCTAGTTCCTCTTGTGTGCCTCCGCGCGGCGCCACGAGTAGTAGTCGTTCAATGCCTGCAACTGCGGCAAGTTGGGCAGGATCCTTGGCCCGATGGTGCCGTCGAAGTACTGCACCTGCTGCGTGTTCTCGTTGAAAGGAGGCCACGCGGGCAGCCCGGGCCCGTTTGGATCCGAGGTCTTGGCGAAGTTCACCCAGTAGGTGCTCATGTGCTCGGCCAACGCGACGTCCGCGGCCGACGGCGGTCCCAGGCGGGAGTCCAGGTTGCCGAACACATAAGCCATTTCCGCGCCGTGAGTGGCTCCGTCGGGCGACGCCGGGGTGCGGTGATCGAAGTAGTAAACATAAGCCGGGTTTTTACTGACCCGCGATTGGAGTCGCGCCCAAGCCCAGGTCGGCCAGCCGAACGCGGTATCCCGGAAGAGGTTTTTACTGCTCGTGGCGGCCTCGGCATCGTTGCCGTTCGCATAGGCGGCGAGGATGACGCTGGCCTTGCTGTCGTAGCCGTCGCGAACCTCGGTCCCGAATGAAATCGTCGTCACGCCGGGCCGGGCGAACAGCGCGCCTTCGTCGGAGTTCGTGCCGATCAGCACGGGCGTGTCGTTGAATCGGCTCGCCTGGTACGCCTCGTACACATCGCCAGGCAGAACATAATTGTCGTAGACCGGCCAGAAGCGGGCGGAAAGAGCCGGTCCGGCTTCCTTCTGAATGAGGTCCGCGCTCAAGGTGCGCGCGGCCTTGATATCGGTGGTGCCCATGCTGCTCAAGAACTGCAGTCCCTGTTTTTCCGCGAACTTCAGGGTCATGCCGTTCTGACCGCCCTCGTTGGCGAACTTCGGTGGCTGGAAATAGCCGCCGCTTTCGGAGATGGCCCTCTGAAACAGTCCCTTGGCCACGGGGGAGGCGGCCAGCATGCTGACCGCGATGGCGCCCGCGGACTCGCCGAAAATCGTCACGCGCGAGGTATCGCCGCCGAACAGCTCGATGTTGCTCTTCACCCAGTGGAGGGCCGCGATCATGTCCAGGAGGCCGTAGTTGCCGGAGCCTTTGCCCTCCGAGGACAGTTGCGGGGTGGCAAGAAATCCGAACGGCCCCACCCGGTAGGCAATGCTCACCACGATCACGCCCTTCTGGGCGAGATGGGCGCCGTCATACAGCGGAATACTGGTCATGCCGGTGGCAAAGGCACCGCCATAGATCCACACCATGACGGGCAGTCGCTCGTTGGCCGTGCGGGCGGGAGTCCAGATGTTCAGATACAGGCAGTCTTCCTTGACTGTGGGGGGCGCGCCGAGCATGACGCCGATCGAGGGGTCCTGCATGCAGCCTGGAGCGAAAGTGTCAGCCTGTTTGACGCCCGACCATTTTATGACAGGCTGTGGCGCGTGCCAGCGCAGCTCTCCGGTGGGGGGCGCGGCGAATGGAATTCCCTTGAATGAGACAATGTTGCCGGCGAGGACCCCTTGTACGCTGCCGCCGGTTACTTTCGCAGTGATGATCTGTGCTTCAGCCCAGGAACCGCAGCCAGCCGCAAGCGTCAACAGACACGCCAGAATCTGCTTCTTCACGTAGATAAACCCCCCCTTTTGTGCCGAACGAGTAGCTCGTCGCGACACGCCTACATAACATGGGTTTGTAACCGGTTGCAATTTTGCGACCGGGCGGGGGTATCCGCTGCGTGGACTGCCCTTCCGGGGGGCGGAATGCCAGGAGTGGCTCCTAGGGAGTTGACACGGCCACGGAGTTTGCGTTGGCCGCGGGGACTGGCGTGCCGCCGAGCGCCATATAGAGCCGGGCGGTGTCGATGAGCCGCTGTGCCTTGGCCCGAGACAGCCCGAGTTGCGCCTGAGCGGTGGAGCGCTCCGCGTCGAGTACGTCGAGTATGCCGGAGTTACCGACGGCGTAGCTGCGGCGGGCGAGGTCGCGCGCGGCAGCCGCTGTTTGCGCCGCTACCGCCTGAGAGTTGAATAGCTCGTCGTCGTTGGAAAGCGCCTGGAGACCGTCGGCGACGTCCCCAAAGGACCGTAGGATGACCTGCCGGTAGTCGGCGAGGGCAGCCTGATAGCCGTCCACTGCGGCCCGCCGCTCGGCGCGCAGTCGTCCACCATCGTACAGGGGTGCCGTCAGGTTGGCCGCGACGGACCAGGCGGCCGCCGCGCCATTGAACAGGCCTCCGGGCGTAAGGGCCTGTTGGGTGAGGCTGCCGCTCAGGATGATGTTCGGGTAGAGGTTCGCCGTCGCGACGCCGATTGCGGCACTCGCCGCGTGCAGTTGTGCCTCGGCGGCAAGGATGTCGGGTCGGCGATGGACGAGCTCAGAAGGCAGGCTGGCGGCGATCTCGCCGGGCAGGACAAAGTCATTCAAAGTGATATTGGGGGGCGCCCACTCGGCGGGCTGCTTCCCCACGAGGATCGCTAGAGCGTGGCGGGCAGTACTCTCGTCCTGGCGCAGCTGCGGCAGCAGTGTCTTGTCGGTCGCCAGTTGAGTCTGTGCCGTCAGAAGCTGGGTCCGGGTCGCCTGCCCATCGTCGAGAGAGGTCTGGACCAGGTCGACGTTGCGCTGGTCGTTGGCGATGATGTCCTGGACCACGTCGATCTGGGCGCGGGCGGATGCGACCGCCAGGGCCTGCGCTACCACGTTGGCGGTCAGGGACAGGTAGGCCGCGTTGAGCTCCTGTTTCTGGTAGTCCTCGTACGCCGCTCTCTCCTCGAGGGCACGTTTGTTGCCCCCGAACAGATCCAACGGCGCGTTGATGCCGGGTCCGACGGTGTAGTAGCTGAACGGCGGAATCACAAAATCCAGGGGACCGAACAGCGATTTGCCATATTTCTGGCGACCCACCGTCGTGCCGAACGTCAATGACGGCAGGAGAGCCGCATGTGCCGCGGTGACTTCCTCCTGCGCCTGCGCGATGCGCGCCTTGCCGGCGGCGATGTCCTGGTTGGCGGCGATCGCCACCTGGATCAGCTCATTCAAGGTCGTCGAGTGGAATTGCGCCCACCAATCACCCTCGATCCGCGCTCCCAGGGTAACGCGCTGGTCGGAGGGCGGCGGGGCGTCGCCGGGGGCTGCGTAACCGCTCGCCGCGGGCCCTTCCGGAACCTTGAAGTTCGGACCGACCGTGCAGGCAGACAGCGCCAGGGCACCGCTGCAAACCAACAGGCGCAGGCGGCTCATTCGGCGACCACGGGTGCGCTGCCGGGCGCCGGCTTGACGTTACGGATCATGAGCAGAAACGGGATGGTCGCGATCGTGAGGACCATCATGAGCTTGAAGTCATCGATATAACCGATCATGGCGCTCTGGTTGGTAATCATGCCGTTGAGCGCCAGCAGTGAGCGGGTACTGTTGATGTCCACGTGAGCGGCGGCCGGGTTGGTCGCCATGTTGAACGGCGTGATGTGTTCCACGAGCGAGGCGTGCACACGTTGTGTGTTTTGTGTCAGCAGGAACGTGACGACCGAGATGCCCACCGAGCTGCCGACGTTACGCAGGAGATTGAAGAGCGAAGTCCCCTCGTTGCGCAGGTTGCCGGGCAGGGTGGTGAAAGCCACCATCGACAGGGGCACATAGACCAGGCCGACGCCGGCTCCCTGGATGACACCGGAGATGATCACCGGCCAGGAGCCCATCCCCAGGGAGAATTGGGTCATCTGCCAGAGTGACCACGCCGTCATGACCAGGCCCACCGCCATGACGAGCCGGGGGTCGAAGTGCTTGATGAGGCGTCCGACCAGAATCATGCCAATGAGGGTGCCGATGCCCCGGGGCATGGTGACGAGGCCTGTCAGGATGACCGGATACTGCAACTGGTTTTGCAGCATCGGGGGCAGCAGGGCCAGGGTCGCGAACAGCACGACACCGATCATGAGAATGAAGACATTCGAGGCGACGAAGTTGCGGTCCTTGAACAGCGCGGGGTTCAGGAACGGCCGGTTGCTGCTGAACATGTGAACCACGAACAGGTAGAACGCGAGGCTGCCGACGACGGCCTCGGTGATGATCTCGCGCGAGGAGAACCAATCGAGAGTCTGCCCCCGGTCCAACAAGGTCTGCAGACCCGCGATCGCGATGCTCAGGGTCGTGAACCCGAAGAAGTCGAAGGGCGATGATTTGGCGTTACGGCTCTCCGGCAGGGTGGCCAGCAGCCCGAAGTAGGCGAGCACGCCGACCGGGAGATTGATGAAGAACACCCAGCGCCAGCTGTAGTTCTCCGTGAGCCAGCCGCCGAGCGCGGGCCCCAGGATCGGACCCAGCGTGACGCCGATGCCCCAGATGGACATGGCGCGCCCGAATTCCTTCGGCGGGTTGATATCGAACAGCACCGCCTGCGACAGGGGCACGAGCGCCGCGCCGCCGACACCCTGGAGAAAGCGGAACAGCACGATCTGTGGCAGCGAAGTAGCCAGACCGCATAACACGGATGCGATGGTGAACAACACGATCGACATCAGAAAGACCTTGCGTCGCCCAAACTCGCTCGCCAGCCAGCCGGTGAGCGGGATCGTGATGGCCACGGCGACGATGTAGGAAGTCAGCACCCACCCCATTTCATCCTGCGTGGCTGACAGGTTGCCTTGCACCCGGGGCAGCGCGACGTTGGCAATGGTGGTGTCGAGTGCCTGCATGATGGTCGCGAGCATCACCGAGATCGTGATG
>DATMQL010000124.1:0-10881 GCA_035566815.1 Steroidobacteraceae bacterium
GAGAAGGTAATCGTACGGCGGATGGCGTCGGCGAGATTCACCTGCCCGCGAATCATGTTGCTCCAGGTGGGCGAGCAGGAGTCCTCGAAGTCCGCCGTGAAGGCCCGTAACGGCGCATTCAGGGCGTTGATCACCGTTTTCCGGTCGGCCGGACCAATGACCTGGAAACGCCGGTCCGCCAGGTCAGCCGGGATCGGGGCAACGCTCCAATCGGCGGCACGCACTGCGGCTGTCTCGGGCAGAAAGTCAGGCATCACCCCCGCGGCGAACTCCGCCTGGCGCCGTTCGCGCGCCGCGAGCAACTCCACCCGCCTTCCGTTGAAGCGGCGCTGCAGGCTGGCGAGCAGTTGCAGCGCAAGCGGAGTCAGAACCTCGTCAGAGCGCTCGACGAAATGTCCCAGGATCTCAACGCGGGGCCCGCCCTGCTCGCGGGAGTACAACACTTCGTCGGGCTGAGCATTCATGGGCCCAGCATAGACCGCCGCCACAACAAAATTTGACTATAGAAACTTCACACTGTTAATTTCACAGCCGCGTTTCACAATGGGTGCGCCATGCCACCGCTGCTGCGTAAAGGCCATTTTCTCGGTGCCAAGCTGCGCTCCCTGCGTAAGCGCAATGCTCTGACACTCGAGGAGCTCTCGGCGCGCTGTATCCAGCGCGACGCACACCTGGCGCCCTCGGTCTCATACTTGAGCATGATCGAGAGCGGTAAACGGACCCCGTCGCAGGAGACCCTCGAGCTGGTGGCTGCGGTCTTCCAACGCGACCCGGAGTGGTTCCTGGACGAAAGCGCCGACCTCGAGCTCTCGCTTCCGCAGGCGCCGAAGGGCGGGGCCGCACGCATTCCGCTCGAGCCGGCGTTTCTCTTCTCCAAAGACGTGCTGCAGGCCGCGATTCCCGAGCTGCTGGCGCAGACCGGCACCACGGGGCGGCAATTCGCTCACCTCCTCATCCGGTCGCACCAGGAGATGTCGCGCAACGACTTCCCCGACCTCGAGCGTGCCGCGGACGAGGTCGGCGGCCGTCGCTTTCCCCTGTCCGTGGATGACCTCGTGGGCCTGTGTAAACAACATGCACTCGAGATCCGTTGGTTCGACCGCAAGCCGGTGTTGGCACGGGACAAAGATCGCGAAGTGCGCAGCATGGTGCGCTCGTTCTTCGAGCCGCCGGGCGTCATCTACGCCAACCGCGCTTTGCAGTCCGATCCGGCGAGGCTGAAGTTCGACCTCGCAGCCCATATCGCCCACAAGGTTCTCCACGGCGGCGATGGTATGAAGTCGGCGCATGCCACCGGTGGTGAAATGGGCGGCAGCCCGGAAGGCGGCACGAGCGCCGGCGGGATGGATGCGCAGGATGTGTTGCACGCCTGGCGCGACTTCGAATGCAGCTTCTTCGCGGGCGCACTGCTCGCGCCCCGTGCGCCCTTCAGACGCTTTCTGGCGCGCGAGCGCTACCGGATCGAGGCGGGCACGAAGCTGGAGCTGACTCCAGCCGTGGTCATGCGACGAGTGACCAAGGTGTCACCGTATCCCTACTGGCACTTCTTCGACGCCTATCCACCCGGCTATCTGCGCGCGGTCTATCGCGGCAACGGAATCCCGCTACCCTGGGGGAATCTGGCGCAGGTGAGCGATCCCTGTCCCAACTGGGCTGTATTCCGCATGATCGAAGGTAGCCGCGTCGAGTCGGGATCGCAGATCTCGGTGCTCCGTGACGGCGACCGGTCGCTGCTGTACTGCTGTCATTCCATGCGAGTGCGCGATATGGCAGGCAATCCGCACGTATTGTCGGTTGGCGTGGATCTCGCGCCCGCGCTCGATTCGAACGGTGCCAGCAGCGCCGATCTCATCGGCTCGCTGTTTGAGGATTGCCTGGCGCGACGCGGCGAAGCGCGCATTCCAAAAGCGGCGACGCAGGTTCTCGGCGCCGTGGCCAACGTACTCAACATCGCGTGGATCGAAGACGCTCTGAGCCAACCCGCGCGCATCATCTGCCCGCGCAGCACCCGCTGCCCGCGAGCGGACCGGTGCGAGGGAGCGCGACCCTCACGCGCACGCGAAATCGCGGATGTGCGGGACGAAATCCTCGGCCGGGAATGAGTAAGATAGTGCCATGCTCAAATTGACACCGTTGCTGGGTGCCGCACTCGCTGTGATGACTGTGATCACCGCGGCCAACGCGACAGATGCGACCGCCGCAACCTCCACCGACCTGCACAGCGAGCGTGCAAGTGTCGAAAAATGGCGCGTCGAGCGTGTCACCGAGCTCACGAATGAAACCGGGTGGCTGACACTCGTCGGCCTCTATTGGCTGAGCCCTGGCGAGAACACCTTCGGCCGCGCGCCCTCCAACACCCTGGTTCTCGATCATCCGAGCCTGGCCCACACCGCCGGGACGTTTACCCTCACCGGGAGCAAGGTTACCTTCACGGCCAGGCCGGGAAGCGGCATCACCCACGGTGGCCAACCGGTAACCTCCATCGAGCTCGTGTCGGATGCGAAAGACTCACCCACGGTCGTTTCGAGCGGTCCGCTCCGCTTCTTCATCATCGAGCGCGCGGGAAAGTTCGGAGTACGTGTACGTGACGTCGCAAGTCCGCGTCGGCGTGATTTCGCAGGACTGCAGTATTTCCCGATCTCACCCGATTGGGTTTTGAACGCGCGTTTCGAGCCCTATGAGCCGCGACGGCAGATCAAGATCGTGAACATTCTCGGCCTGGAGGATGACATGGTGTCACCCGGCGCTCTCGTTTTCACCAAGGATGGCCAGGACGTACGGCTCGACACGGTGTTGGATGGCGAGGACGCCACCGATCTCTTCATCATGTTTTCGGATGGCACGAGTGGCCATGACACCTACGGGGCGGGCCGCTTCCTGCGCGTCCCCTTTGCGACTGACGGCAGCACGGTTGTCGACTTCAACAAAGCCTACAACCCGCCGTGTGCCTTCAACGACTTCGCAACCTGCCCGCTGCCGCCCTATCAGAACCGGGTGAAACTGAAGATCACTGCTGGCGAGAAGAAGTACGCGGCCGGACACTAGCGCTGCGCGCCATCGCAAGCGGCTGCGCGGCCGATGCGAATACTAGGACTGCGGTACCGCCGGCGGTAGCGGGTTCACTGCCGGTCGCGCGGCGAGCTCCGCCGTAGTGCGACGAAGCTCGATCTCGTACCCGGCCGCCGCCCACGCATCGAGCCCACCACGCAGCGGGCGCACGCTGATATAACCACGATCCATCAACTTGCGGGCCGCGAATGCGGCGGACGCCTCGTTCGGACAGGCGCAATAGAACACAATTTCCCGATCCATCGGAAATTCCGCAACCCGCTTGGGCACTTCGTCGAGCGTCATCTCGAGCGCGCCAGGAATGCAACGTCGATCTTGATCGCGGCCGAGCGCCGAGCGCACGTCCACAATGACAGGAGCGTCGGCCTTCGTCATCAGGCGGCGGAGTTCCTCGACGTCGATGCGGGGAAGACGTAACACGCTGTTGAAGCGCCGTCGCTCCATCCATTTATACGCGACGTAGACGAGCACCGCGATCAACGTCAACTCACCCGCCTCCGTCCCGAGTTCACGCAGCCGCAGGAGCAGAATGCCGATCTGTGTTTGAAACAACATGCCGGTACCGATCGCGGCGCCCGCCCAGAGCACACTTCCCACGCCGTTCAACAGCTCGAAGGAGCCGAGCGACAACTTCATCGCTCCCGCCAGGGGGCGTGCGACGGTCGACAATCCGGGCACAAACTTCGCCATCACCAGGGTGAGCCGTCCCCAGCGCTCGAAACGATTTTCAGTGGTGCGTACGCAGGAATCCGGTGACAGGGAGACGCGGCAGAGAAACTTCATCACCCGGCGACCGTAGTAACGGCCCGCCAGGTACCAGAGGGTGTCGCCAATGACACAGGCGAGCAGTGCCAGGGCGAAAATGGACCAGGCGGAGAGCCGGCCGGTCGCCGCCAAAGCCCCGCAGATCAGCAGCGTCGGTGTGGCAGGCAAAGGCAGCCCTGCCCGCTCGAGCAGAACATTCACGAACACCAGGGCCAGACCGTACTGCGCAATGAGCTCCATCACCCAACCCTCAACCCGCCCGCCGGTCGCCAAGCGAGGAACCGGTGGAATGTTGCCACGGCACGGGGAATTCTGACACGGATCGAAAGAGCGAGCCGCATCTCTAGCCGAACGCTGCCAGCCGTACCCACAGCGCGATACCCGCCAGAAAGCTCCCCATGACGCATAAGACCCCTGGCGCCAGCCAGTCCAGCATGCCTCGATCGATGGTAGCCGTCTGCTCCGGGAGGTTCCGGAAATACAGCACATTCACCGGCTCCTCCTCGCGATAGGCCGGCGGATTACTGCCCATGACGTCCCTGAATTCGACCGTCGTGCCCTCCGCCGTCGTGAACTGCACCACCGGGTAGTAAGTCGAGCCGTGCAGGTTCGTTTTCAACTCGAGAAACAGCACAGTTCCCTGCGTCCGCTCGCCGGTCGACTGCAGCAGGTACGTGTTCCGGCCGAGATGCACCCCCAAGGCAATGACACCCAGGCCGGCGAGCATCAGGATCGGCGTCACGATCCGGCCCAGGGTCCTCCGCAGGCGCTGGCGCTCGGCTCGAACCGGGCCCGACAGGAGCTCCTCGAGCGGACTCACGGGCGCGTCCAGAAGCTGGGCCGGACGGGCCCGTCGAGACAGAGAGGCGAATGGAGGCTCGCTCCGGCGCGGCCAGGACCTGTGGAGCAGGTAGAGCACAAAAACGCCGTCGGCCGACACCAGGATCCACGTCAACGGCGTCGCCGGCCATACCGTCAAGGCAACGCCAACGCAGGCCGCACCGATTGCGAAGAAGACGCTGCCCAGGAGCTCGAGGACATGGCTCTCCGCGTCCGCGACCCGGTCCGGATGTTTCTTGAATACCAGCAACTGCACTTTACGCCCGGTCGCCAGATCCGGGTTCGGCAGCGCGCCGGTGTCGGAGGTCGCCTCCATCCACTTACCGGAAGGCAGCTTGTAGCGGTATACGGCGTAATACAGCAGCTTCCCCGGCGCACGCACGCCGACGACGCTGCCTTTGACCCGCTTGGCCCAGAGCCGCCAGTAAAGCCGGTTGCCACACAGCCAGGTACCCAGACCGGCAAACAATCCAGCCCCCAGCAGCACCTGCGCCTGATTCAAGGCGGCCCACATCACGGCGAACAGCTCCAGGAGCTTCAACGGTCAGGCGCTTCAGGTGTCGATAAAAATCGTGGCAGGGTGCTCGATACGCTCCTTCAAGGCTTGGATCAAGGCCGCGGCATCGTAGCCGTCGACAAACCGGTGATCGAAGGAGGAGGACAGGTTCATCATACGGCGAATCGTGATCGCGCCGTTCAACACGACAGGGCGCTCGACCGCACGATTGACGCCAACGATCGCCACTTCGGGGGCATTGATAATTGGCGTGCTGGCGATACCACCGAGTTTCCCGAGGCTCGTCACGGTAATGGTCGAGCCACTGAGCTCCTCGCGGGTGGCTTTGTTGGTACGAGCCGCCTCGCTCACACGCCGCATTTCGGCGGCGAGGTCCCAGAGCGATCGCTCTTGCGCATCGCGCACGACCGGGACCTTGAGCCCATCGGGAGTCTGCGTGGCAACACCAACATGGACAGCGCGGTGGCGAATGATCACGCCACGCTCTGCGTCATATTGCGCGTTTGCCTGCGGGAAGTCTTTCAACACCCGCACCAGCGCGAGGACCAGGAAAGGCAGATAGGTCAACGAGGGAGTGCCGGGAGCGTGCTTGCTGTTGAGATGCCGGCGCAGGGCCTCGAGATCTGTGACATCCATTTCTTCGACATAGGCGAAGTGCGGGATGTTCCGCTTGGCCTCGCTCATGCGTTGCGCGATCAGACGGCGTATCCCGATGACCTTGATCTCTTCCGTCGCGCTCTCGGCCGAAGCCGGTCGCGCGCGCGGCGGAGCCGGCTTTTCAGGAGCGCCCTTCGCGTGGGTCGCGGCATGGGTCGCGCCATGGCTCGGGCCCGTCGCATGACTCGCGCCACCACTCGCGTGCTGCTCGACGTACGCTTCGAAATCCTCGCGCACGATGCGGCCATTGGGCCCTGAGCCCGGCACCTTGCTCAGATCGACGCCAGCCTCATGCGCCCGCCGACGAATCGCAGGCGACGTTGCAACACGACCGCGATCGCCAGCCACCTGGGCAACACCGGCGGCGCCATTGCTACTGCGTAGCGCAGACGCGCTCGCGCCGGGCGGCGCCGATACCGACCGCACCGGCGACCCGGAGGCCACCGCGTTAGTACCAGCCGCAGCCACCTTGTCAGACTTCGCCGCGCCGCTCTCAGCCGCCGCACCTGCCCCCGTTTCAAACACAATCAACGCCGACCCCACCGGCACCATATCCCCCGGCTGCCCCGTCGTCGATACAACACGTCCGCTCACCGGCGACGGCAGCTCCACGGCCGCTTTCTCCGTCATCACTTCACAAATGACGTCGTCCTCGGCAACCTGGTCGCCCGGCTTCACACGCCAGTCCACGATCTCCGCCTCGACCGTGCCCTCGCCCAGGTCGGGAAGCTTGAAAACAAACTGACTCACGACGCCTCCATGACGCTCTTCAGCGCTGCTGCGATTCGCGCCGGGCCGGGGAAGTATTCCCACTCGAACGCGTGGGGATAAGGCGTATCCCAACCGGTCACGCGCTGGATGGGAGCCTCGAGGTGCCAGAAGCATTCCTCCTGCACCGTGGCAACGAGCTCGGCACCATAACCACTGAACCGGGTGGCTTCGTGAACGACGACGCAGCGGCCGGTCTTGCACACCGAAGTGCACAGCGTATCCGTATCCAACGGCGCCAGCGTCCGCACATCGACGATCTCGGCATCGACGCCCGCAAGCCGCACGGCCGCCTGCGCGACGTGCACCATCGTCCCGTAAGCCAACACCGTGACATCCTTACCCGGACGAACGATCTCGGCCCGCCCGATCGGCACCGTGTAGTGCCCCTCCGGCACCGCGCCGCCCGGATGCGAGCTCCAGGGCACGGCCGGCTTATGCGGATCACCGTCGAACGGCCCGTTATAAATCCGCTTCGGCTCGAAGAAAACAACAGGGTCGTCGCCCTCGATCGAGCTGATCAACAACCCCTTCGCATCGTAGGGAGTGGACGGCATCACGACCTTGATTCCGCACACGTGGGTGAAGATGCCTTCAGGACTCTGCGAGTGAGTCTGCCCACCGCGGATACCGCCGCCGCAAGGCGTGCGGATGGTCACCGGCGCCGAAAACTCGCCGGCCGTCCGATAGCGCAACCGGGCGAGTTCGCTCACCACCTGGTCGAAGGCGGGATAGATGTAGTCGGCGAACTGAATTTCCGCTACCGGCTTGAGCCCGTTCACCCCCATACCGATCGCCGCCGCGACGATGCCGCCCTCCGCGATGGGAGTATCGAGCACGCGATGCTCACCGTGCTTACGTTGCAGCCCATCCGTGACACGGAACACACCACCGAAATAACCAACATCCTCACCGAGAACCACGACCCGGGGGTCGCGCTCCAGCATGATGTCCATGGCGGAGTTCAGGGCCTGGACCATATTCATGTTAGCCATGGCTCAGCCCTCCTTCACCACGGATTGCGCCTGGCGGTCGAGACCATGCTCTTCGTCCGACCCCCGCGCGGGCTGCACTCGCGACAGCTCGAGGAGCTCCTCACGCTGGCGAGCGAGATGCGGCGGCATCTCCTTGTACACATCGTCAAACATGCTGGCGGGATCGAGCGTAGGACCTTCGGTCAGGGTCCCGTAGCTCGCGGCCTCCTTCCAGCAGGCCGTCACCTCGGCCTCGAGCTCCTTTTCGAGTGCCGCGTGCCGCTCTTCCGACCACTCACCGAGGGCAATGAGGTGCTCCTTCAGCCGCACGATCGGATCGCCGAGAGGCCACGCCTTCCATTCTTCCTTCGGCCGGTAACGCGAAGGATCATCGCTCGTCGAATGAGCGGCAGCCCTGTAGGTTACATGCTCGATGAGCGTCGGCCCCCCGCTCTGGCGCGCCCGCTCGGCGGCCCACTGGGTGACGGCATAGACGGCCAGGAAGTCATTGCCGTCCACCCGGATTCCCGGCATCCCGTAACCCGGGCCGCGCTTGGCGAAGGTCTGCACCTCGCCTCCGGCAAATCCCTGGAACGTAGAGATGGCCCACTGATTGTTGACGAGGTTGAGAATCACCGGCGCCCGATAGACCTGGGCAAAGGTGAGCGCATGGTGGAAGTCCGCCTCTGCGCTCGAGCCCTCACCGATCCAGGTCGCGGCGATCCGGTCCTCACCCTTGATGGCTGACGCCATGGCCCAGCCCACGGCCTGTGGGAACTGGGTCGCGAGATTGCCGGAGATCGAGAAGATGTTGCCGCTACCCCAGTGATACATGACAGGCATCTGCCGACCCTTGCACATGTCCCGGGTGTTCGACAGGCACTGGCACATGAGATCGACGAGGCTGCGCCCCCGCACGATCTGCAAGCCCTGCACCCGGTAGGACGGAAACAGCATGTCCCCCGGCAACAGGGCCATGCCCGCGGCCACGGCCACTGCTTCCTCGCCCGTCGACTTCATATAGAAGGACATGCGGCCCTGCCGCTGCATCCGCTGCATCCGGTCGTCGAAGAGCCGGGTGAGCACCATGTGGCGCAGGCCGACCTGCAGGTCCTGCGGCTCGAGGTGCGGGTTCCAGGGCCCGACCGCCTTAGCATCGTCCCCCAGCACGCGCACCATCTCCGTAGAGAGGCTCTCGATGTCGCGCACGGGCGCCATCGACTCGGGGCGGCCGACCGCGCCGGGCGGCGAGAGCGTCACATAGCTGAAATCCGGCTTGTCGCCGGGACGAGCCGGCGGATAAGGAATATGCAGGCGCGACCGTGGCGTCATTGGGGCTTCATCTCGAGCGGCGGCCAAGGGGTTGGCGACGGTGAATATTACTGGGGCTGACTTGCAACGAGCGTTCCAATTTAGCGCCATTAAGAACCCGGGCACGCACGATTTGTGCGTCTGCGGCCGCCCCGGCGCGAGCATCACCCATTATCGCCCGGCCGCGCGGGCTGGGTCGTGCAGGGGCGCACAGGTGGGGCCGCACACGCTGGCCGGCAGGAGAGTGCCGCCTGGGCCGGGCGGTCCCAGCCCGGGCTCACAACGGGCTGCATCCAAGCAGCCTTCCGGAGGCATCTCATCAGTCAGACTCGAAACTTCCAGGAGATCAACCATGCAGCACTCACCCGGCGTCGGCATCATGGCAGTCGCCATCGTGTTCTGGGTATTCGTCGGCGTCGTTTCCATCGCCGGCATGATCCAGGATTTCCGCAAGCGACAACTGGCGCTGGAGCCCTTGAGAATCGCCATCGAGCACGGCCAGCAGCTCTCCCCCGAAATCCTTGCCAAGCTGGTGGGCCGCGAGGAGCGCCATGAGGAGCTCGATCCACGACTGCTGCAGGTCGGCGGCATCATCACCTGCGCGGCCGGAGTCGGAATCGCCCTGCTATCCATCTTCATCGCGCTGGTCTTTCCGCCCTATCACTGGATCGTCCTCGGTGTCGGTGTCGTGGCGGTGAGCGTTGGTGTTGGCCTGGTCATTGCAGCGAAGAGTCTGCGGCGGTGACCCGGACGCTGTCCCCAGGCGCGTTGCGCGGGGCAGACGAGGTGAGCGTGGTGATATGCGCGATGGCGGGTGACGACAATGCCTACGGCGAATTGGTCAGACGCCGTCAACACACCATACGTCAACTGTTCCGCCGACTCTGCCGGGAACCCGCGCTCGCAGACGACCTCGCGCAACAGACGTTTCTGCAGGCATGGCGCACCGTCGAGACGCTGAAGTCACCGGCCGCATTCGGCGGCTGGCTGCGACGATTGGCCATCAACACCTGGTTGCAGAGGGTCCGCGCCGAACGACCCATGGCGAGTACGACGGACATCGCCGAGCTGCCCGAGGCGGCCGCAGAACCGACGCTGACGGAGCAACTCGATCTCGACAGTGTGCTCGCCACTCTGCCGCCGGATGTTCGATTGTGCATTACGCTCGCGTATGCTGAGCGGATGAGCCACCGTGAAATCTGCGAAGCCACCGGCCTGCCGCTCGGAACCGTGAAATCCCATATAACGCGAGGCGCCACTCGCCTGCGAAAACTGCTGGGAGCCTACGCATGAACGGAAATCTTCCCGGACGCCCGGACGATGACGAGGGCCTCGATCCCGAGCTGATCCAACTTTTCGACGCGGCCAAAACGCGCGCGGCAGTCAGCGCCCCCGTCGTTAAAACCGCAGACGCCTTCGTCGCCTCAGTGCTGTTGGGTATGCAGCGAACTCGCCGCCTCCGCCTGATCCGCCAGTTAGGCGGGTTGGCAATCATCCTGATCTCCAGCGCATTCCTCGCGCCCTACGTGGCGCAACAGACCCTACTCGTCGCGGACTGGTTCACCAACCAGTTGCCGGCCACGGGAACGGCCCTGGTGTCGCCGATCGGATGGGTATGCGCCGCGCTCCTGGCGTGGCGCATCGCACGTTGGGCCAGAAACTACTAACGGCGTCACTGCTTCGACGACGACTCCGAATAAGGCCGGCTCGCCAGGCTCGTCCCCCACTGCCTGTTGGGCCGCGCCTGCATGACAAAATGCAACTCACCGCCCGCCATGATTTCCTCGTGGCGGATGAAAGTGCGGGCCAGGGGCTTGCCGTTGAGCCGGACAGATCCTACATAACCATTGGTGTCGGAAAGATGCTCCACCACGATGGTGAATTGTCTGCCATTCGGCAGATGCAGCACGGCGTGGTCCAGGAAGGGCCGGCCGATGACATACTCACCCGAGCCCGGGGTCACCGGGTAGAAGCCGCAAG
>DATMQL010000125.1:0-3901 GCA_035566815.1 Steroidobacteraceae bacterium
AGCCTGGCGCGCAAATCCCTCAGCCTGCCGGCTTTCCTGGAGAGTGGCTACTTCGCCGTGCACGTGCTGGCCGCAACCCAGGAAGAGCTGTCGCTGACCTTCGCGACACGCGGCGCCAGTAAGTTCGCGGGGTTGCCGGTGACTCGCGGAGCCGGTGGCATCCCGCTCCTGCCCGACTGCTCCGCCGTATTCCAATGCCGGACGGCCTTCAATTACGAAGGCGGCGACCACGTCATTTTCGTGGGGGAGGTGCAGGAGTTCGAGCACTTCAACCGTCCGCCCCTGGTCTTCCACAGCGGCCGTTACGCCGTCGCTGTCGAGAAAGCTCCGGCTGCACCGCCTCCGGGCCAGGACGATACAGATCCCGACAGCAGTTTCAGCCAGGATTTCCTGATCTACCTGCTGCAGCGGGCGCACTTTCAGCTCTTCCTGGGTTTACGACGCGACCTGGAGCGTCATGGCCTGAGTGAGGACCAGTGGTTCGTACTCAGCATTCTGGGCATCTCCGACAATCGCACGGCCGCCGAGCTCGACCGCCTTCTCTGGTACACCGGCAGAAGAGTGACTTATGAGTTGCTTGCAAGCCTGACGGCTGCGGGATTCGCGCGCCTTCATGGGCACTACGACCCACACGCGCAGGTAACGCTGACCGATCTGGGGAAGCGTGTGGTGCTCGAGCTGGTCGCAGTCGCCAAAGCCGCGGAGTCGGATGCGGAGCGCAGCCTGGGATACGGCGAGACACAACAACTGAAAAGAGCTCTTCGCGGCATCATCCGCGAGACCGATCCCGGTGCACCTCCAGTAGCCTCCTCGCACTATCCCGAATGACGCCGGACGACGTAATCCACTACCGCAGCGACCGCAAGGTCGACGCGGCGACCTTCAAGGACATTCTCGAGCGCTCGGGACTCGCGGCCCGTCGACCCGTGAACAATATCGAGCGGCTCGAGCGGATGCTGAACGCTTACAACCTCATCATTACCGCCTGGCGGGGCGAATCGCTGGTGGGGATCGCGACCTGCTGGACCGACTACGCGTATTCCGCCTACCTCGCCGACCTGGCGGTGGCGGCGGATTCGCAGCGCTGTGGCATCGGCCGGCAGCTGGTCGATCTCGCCCGTGCCATGGTCGGCCCCCAGGTCACCCTCATACTGCTGTCCGCGCCCGCAGCCGTGGATTACTACCCGAAAATCGGCATGGAGCGCTTCAAGGACTGCTTCATCTTCCGGCGCTCCGAGTAGTTCACATAACGCCCCGGGTCCGGTGCCTTACTATTACGGACCATTGCAGACTTCGAATTCTTTGGCGTTACCCCAGAAAATCATGACCGCAACAGATGACCTCCAGACGATTCGCCGCATCCTCAAGGAGCACGGCCGCCTGAGCCGGGATATCGACACCCTCGGCGCCGAGTCCGACCTCTACGAAGCCGGAATGACATCGCACGCCAGCGTCAACGTGATGCTCGCTCTCGAAGGCGAATTCGAAATCGAATTTCCGGACAGCATGCTCAAGCGCAGTGTGTTCGAGAGCATCGCCGCAATCGGTGCGGCGGTGAGTGAGCTGCGCAGCGCGTGATGGCAAGCCAATGCCGGCCTCCGTCAAGAGCATTACCGGACACCGGCGCCAGGCACTGACCACGGGCTGGGAGCTCTGCTCAACACCACCCGACGCGCATCGAAACCCGGAAGATCTGGCACGAACGCCATTGCAGTGGCTACCCGCGCACGCGCCCGCCACGGCGGCGGCGTGCCTGCGCGCGGCAAATCTCTGGAGCCTGGACGCGCCACCGCGACGGTTCGACGCCCAAGACTGGTGGTATCGCCTGCGTTTCAGCACTCCGCCCCGCGAGTCTCACGAGGAGTTGGTTCTCGGCTTTGACGGACTGGCGACCGTGGCGGATGCCTGGTTGAACGGCGTGCCGCTGTTGAGCAGTGACAACATGTTCCTGGCCCACGAGCGGGTCATCGACGCACCGCTGAGCGGCGCGAACGAGCTCACCATCCGCTTTCGCGCGCTCGACCGGCTGTTGGAAGCCAGGCGGCCGCGCCCGAAGTGGCGTGCCCCGATGGTGGAAAATCAGCAGTTGCGTTGGTTTCGAACCACCTTGTTGGGACGTACTCCCGGCTGGTCACCGCCGGCGGCGCCCGTGGGACCCTGGCGGGCCGTATGGCTCGAGACCCGAGCGGCCATTCGTCTACCGAGCCTCGTCGTGCGCAGCGGTGTGGAGGGCGCTACGGGTTGGGTGGAAGTGACGGCCACACTGGAATCCATGGCTCACGGCGGCGTGATAACCGACGTTGCCCTGGTCGTAACCCGTGGCGCGGACCGACGGCACTCGATCGCGCTACAACGTACCGCAGGCTCAGCTTCGTCACTGTCCGGCGCCGCTCCGTCAGCCACGGATTCCTACACCTATGGCGGCCGGCTGGAGATTCCGGACATTGCCTTGTGGTGGCCGCACACCCATGGTGAGCCGGCGCTCTATGAGGCCCGTCTGGAGATAACCGTCACTCCCGATGGCCACAGCAGCGCGCAGCGCGGCCAGGCGCTGCCAGACGCGCGAGCGGCCGACACCACGCTGCAGGTCGACCTGGGTCGCATAGGCTTCCGCACCATTTCTCTCGACACGCAGGCGGGGGACTTCGCACTTCGTATCAACGGCGTGCCGGTTTTCTGTCGCGGTGCCTGTTGGACGCCCCCCGACCCCGTCAGCCTGGAGACGTCCGCCGATTCTATGCGCAGCGCATTGGAGCAAGTGCGCGCCGCGGGCATGAACATGCTGCGCGTCGGCGGCACCATGGTCTACGAAAGCGACGCCTTCCTCGAGTTGTGCGACTCCAACGGCATTCTCCTGTGGCAGGACTTCATGTTCGCCAACATGGAGTATCCCGAATCCGACGCCGGTTTCGCAGCCTCCGTCGCGGCCGAAGCGCGCCATCAGCTCGGCCGGCTGGCCACGCACCCCTGCCTGACACTCCTGTGTGGCAACAGCGAAGGCGAGCAACAGGCGGCCATGTGGGGTGCGCCCCGCGAAAGCTGGTCTCCCCGCCTGTTTCACGAGCAACTCGCACAACTGTCCCGGGAGCTCTGCCCTGATGTGCCCTACTGGCCGTCCAGCGCTCACGGCGGCTCGTTTCCACATGAAGGCAATTCCGGCACCACCTCCTACTATGGAGTGGGAGCCTATCTGCGGCCCTTGGAGGATGCGCGCCGCGCGGAGGTCCGCTTCGCCTCCGAGTGCCTGGCATTCGCCAACGTCCCGGAAGAGCGCACGCTGGCGAAAATGCCCGGAGGCGCGGCGATCCGCTGTCACCACCCGGCCTGGAAAGCGCGCACACCGCGCGACCTGGGTGCCGGTTGGGACTTCGATGATGTGCGCGACCATTACCTGAAGTTGCTTTTCAAGGTCGACCCACTCGAGCTGCGGTATGCCGATCACGAGCGCTACCTGGCACTCAGCCGCGTGGTCTCCGGCGAAGTCATGGCGAAGGTGCTCGCCGAATGGCGCCGCAAACGCTCGACCTGCCGCGGAGCCTTGATCTGGTTCTGGCGCGATCTGTGGTGCGGAGCCGGCTGGGGCGTGGTTGACGCGCTCGGTACACCGAAGGCGGCGTATCACTACATTCGCCGGGCAGCGCAGCCCGTCGCGCTTGCGATCAGCGACGAAGGCGGCAATGGGCTCTATCTGCACGCGACGAATGAGCACGCTGCGCCGTTGGTTGGGACCCTGGAGTTGAAGTTATATCGGGGCGGCGAGATCGGGGTCGGCAGCGCGAGACGGGCACTGACAGTCCCCGGCCGCGACACGATGGAGCTTGCGGCGGCGGATCTACTCGAAGGCTTTCTCGATCTCTCCTATGCCTATCGCTTTGGACCGCCTGCTCACGACCTGGTGGTC
>DATMQL010000126.1:0-7571 GCA_035566815.1 Steroidobacteraceae bacterium
GTCGACGATCAGAATCCTGGTTTTGCGACGCATGAGTTGTCGTGATCATCGGGCGATGACGCGCTCGCGCCAGGGTCCTCCTTTCGTAGGATAGGCGAAGCCCTGGATAAACACCCTACGGGAAAACACCCAGTGATGGGGGTGTGGTACTGCCGGTCCGCTAGCGCGTTGTACGCCTGTGCCGCGGGCTGACTTCCCGGCTACACTCCACCGGAGTGTCCGCAATGCCGCCTCCAAACCTACCGGAGCCAACACCATGAGTTGGTGGAAAATCCTGATCCTGTACCTGCTGCTGGTCGGTGGGATGCTGTGGTTCCTGCGTCGCTCACGATCCTTTCACGAGGAGAGTGAGGAGTCACAAGGCGATTGACCGGCGGAGGTTACTCGACCGCGCTGAGCAGCCAGTCGATCCGGGCGCGCGTGCCGCCGCCCTCGTTCTCGGACCACGTCAATTTGCCACCGGTCATCTGTGTGCGCTCACGCAAGTTGCGCACACCGTGTCCGATTCCAAAGGACCCGGACGAGTCGGCGGTCGGCATTCCGATGCCGTCGTCGCAAACCATCAAGGTGACTGAACCCGCCTCGCGCACGAGGACAACCGTCACCCGTAGCGCCTTCGCGTGTTTGGCAACGTTGTTCAGCAATTCCTGCGCACACCGGAAGATCGTGGTCGCGAGCCGCTGCGGGATCTCCTCGTCGGAAGCCGTGATATGCGGCCGTACACGGAGGCGTGTATAAGTCTCAGAGAACTCCCGACAGAACCACGCCAGCGCGGAAGCGACTCCCAAGTCATCCAATACGGACGGCCGCAGATTCATGGCGATGGAGCGGATGTCCGTTATGGTCTCCTGAACACGCTCGATCGTCCGCATCAGCAGTGGCTGGGTGTCTGTGTGGCGTGCCTGGCGATGCAGCTCGGCAGCGCGCTCGAGCGAATACTTGATTGCACTCAGAGTCTGCCCCACGGAGTCATGTAGCTCCTGCGAGATCCTCCGCCGCTCGCTTTCCTGCGCCTTGATGAGCTGTTGGGACAGCAGCTCCAGCTCGCTGCTGGAGTTGCGCAGCGCGTCTTCGGCCGATTCGCGCCGGACGATTTCATTCTGCAGGTCGCAATTGGCGTTCTCGAGCTCCTCGGTCCGGGCGAGTACACGTGCCTCGAGACACTCGTTCATGCGTTCGAGCTCGGCGCGCGCAACATGCAGCGGAGTAACGTCGGCCACCACCATCACTGCGCGCGCGTGTCCGGCACACCGACGGCCGCTCGGATCCTCGGTGATGGGGCGAAGTGCCACTGAAACACTCCTGTTCAAGTGGGAATCGAACGTCTCGAATTCCGCCGAGGCGCTGTTTTGCACTCGTACCCAGGCTTCATTCAGCAGTGCGCGTAAGCCGCAGTCGGTGCGGCAGCCGCTCGGATGCAGCAGGTCGTGCATGTCGCGGCCCAGGACTTCGTTTACCCGGCCCAGATGCCAGGTCTCGATTCCACGATTCACACGCACTGCCTGGCGGTGCTCATCCAGCAGACAGATGACGTGCGGCAGGCTGTCCGCGGTGCTTTCCCAGTCCTGTTTGGCTCGGGCTATCGCCTGTTGGACTTCCTCACTCGAGAGCTTCTCGAGCTCGGCGGGGATCGTAGGTCCCATGCCTCAAGGGGTCCGCGCCAACTCGCGCAAGCGACTGTAAATCCGCAACACGCGCGGCACGTAATCGAGGGTTTCCCGCAAGGGTGGAATCTTCCCTCCCGACAGGTCGACCGCGGCGGGGCCCGCGTTGTAGGCCGCCAGGACCAGCTCGAGATCATTCTGGTAGCGATCGGTCAGGTCGCGCAGATATTGCGATGCGGCACGTACGTTCTGCTCAGGGTCGAAAACATTGCGCACGCCATAGAGACGGGCGGTGGCCGGCATCAGTTGCATCAGGCCGCGCGCGCCGCGCTTGGACAAAGCGTTCGGATCACCGCCGGATTCGGCGACCATCACGGCCTGGACCAGCGCCGGCTCGAGCCGGCTCGCCCGGGCGGCACTTTCGATCACCTTCGAGTACTGGGCGGATTTGCGTAGCAGCGGGCCCAGTGTCGGGGTTCCGGCAGTAACGCCATCGGGAGCGGTTTCGATGACGACTTTGTAGCGTGTATCGACCGGGACATTGGAATAATGAACGGTGCCTTGTGCGTCGGTGAATGCGAAGATTGTGGCGACCGCGGCTCGCGTGGCCAGCAGCGCGGCACACGCGCCTGCTGTCAATAAAGAGGAGCGGCTGGTCATATCCGCCAGTATGCACGGTGAAGGGCGGCCGACAGGTAGGTCGACACTGTAGTTGGCAAATGAGACCTGTTACACATTTCTAACATTTGTATAGAGTTAAGTTAAACTGGCCACCACGGACGGCCCAGCTGAGGTTAGGCTCGTACCAGGGCATAGCTCAAAAGAAAGCCGGTCAGATTTCCCGGGGGGTGATCTCGATGGCAGCTCAACTACACCCAGCAGACTTCGGCGGGGCGGAACACGCCAAAAACCGCCTCGTACTCGTCGAGGACCACGCCATTTTGCGCGAAGGGTTACGCGCCCTTCTCGAGCTCGAGCACGATCTGCAGATCGCAGGCGAATCCACCAATGGCCTCGATGCCGTGGAACTGGTGCGGCAGCTCGCGCCCGCCCTGGTGATTACCGACATCGCCCTGCCGGGAAGGTCGGGAATCGAGCTCATCGGCTGTCTGCGGCAGGTGCACCCAGGGGTCAAAATTCTCGTTCTGACCGCGCACAATTCCGAGGAGTACATCCGTGCAGCCCTGAATGCCGGCGCGGATGGTTATGTTCTGAAGGACGCCAGTCGCGTGGAGTTGCTGCAGGCTATTCGCACCATACTGTCGGGGCAGACTTTCCTGTGCGCGTCGGTGACCGCCAGGGTCGTCTCGGGCTATTTGCGCCCGAAGTCGCAAGACCCGACCCTGCCGTCCGCCGAGCACGTGACCGGTCGCGAGCGAGAAGTTCTGACACAGGTGGCCCTCGGCAGCTCCAATAAGCTCATCGCCAGGGCACTCGGTGTGAGCGTCAAGACGGTGGAAAAGCACCGGGCGAACCTCATGCGCAAGCTAACCCTACATAACACCGCGGCCGTGACCCGCTTCGCCATCAGCCACGGGATGGTAGCCGCGGCCGACGTGCACCCACCGGTAGAGAAATCCTCAGTACGTGGGTAGTTTCCCTACCCCCGGCTACCGCCGTCTACTTAGTTGAGTCCACCCGCGGGTAGCAACCCTCCCACTGGCGGCTGACAGCACCTCGACCGGAACATGGGTCGGGACGAGTCAACTACCGGATGGGATCAACATGCGGGGGCGCATTCAGAGGGCGGCAAAGATCGCCCGGAGCCGCGGCTTCACACTGCTCGAGCTGCTGGTGGTCATGGTGATCATCGGACTGCTGGCGGGATTCGTGGCGCCGCGGTACTTCTCCCAGGTCGGTAAGTCGCGGGTCAAGGCGGCCCGGGCGCAGATCGACGCACTCGACAAGGCGATCGAGCAATTCCGCATCGATGTCGGCCGCCTGCCGACGACCGAGGAAGGACTCGCGGCACTCAACGTCGCTCCCCCGGGTCTTGCCAACTGGGACGGACCCTATCTCAAGAAAGAGGTGCCGGCGGATCCGTGGGGACATCCCTACGTATACGCGCAGCCTGGCACGCATCAGAACGATTTCGATCTCGTGTCGTATGGCAGGGATGGTCAGTCGGGCGGCAGCGGGGAAGACGCCGATCTCACTAACTGGTGACCCAGGATGGAATTTCGCATCAAGGCACTCGACAACGCTCACGACATCGTCGCCTGCGTGATCGATGCGGTGGATGAGGCGGATGCGCGGCGTCAGGCGGCGCTGAGAGAGTTCCGGGTCATCTCCCTGTCCCCGGTGCGTCACCTGCGGTTGCTTGCCAGGGCGCCCCAACTCCAACTGGCGGTCTTCAGCCAGCAGCTGGTGTCGCTGCTGGATGCCGGTCTGTCGCTGGTCGAGGCGCTCGAGGCGCTCGCCGAACGGGAGTCGGCCACCGGAGCTCATCGGACGCTGGAAAGAGTTCTCGGACGCCTCTACGAAGGCCAGACTCTCGCAACGGCACTCGCGGAGCACCCGCGGACATTTCCGCCTCTGTACATCGCCTCCGTTCGCGCCAGTGAGCGCAGCGGCGCCCTGCGCGAAGCATTGACCCGGTACATCGCCTATGAAGTACAGGCCGATGCGCTTCGCAAGACGTTGGTGAATGCCTGCATCTATCCGGCCGTTCTGCTCGGAGCCGGAGTACTCGTGATGTTGTTCCTGATGGGATATGTCGTCCCTCGGTTCAGCGCCATCTATGCCGACGTCGGCAGCGATTTGCCCGCGGCGTCCCGGCTCCTGCTCGAATGGGGCCAATTGATGGAGGCGCATGCCGGCCTGGTCGCGTCCTTCGCGGTATGTTTTCTGGGTGGCTCGGTTTATGGACTGAGTCGGCCCGCGGCGCGTGCCGCGGTCGGTGCCTGGGTTGCCGGCATTCCAGCCGTCGGCCGTCAACTGCACATTTACCAGCTGGCGCGTTTGTATCGTACGACCGGCATGTTGCTACGAGGTGGAATTCCGGCCGTCACCGCGTTGCAGATGTCCTCGGGACTCGTTCGCGCCGGGTCGCAGGCCGCCTATGCCGCGGCAACACGGTCGGTCCGGGAAGGACAGTCGCTCGCGCAGGCCATGGAGCAAAACGGACTCACGACGCCGGTTGCCGCGCGGATGCTGCGTGTCGGGGAGCGGAGCGGCAACATGGGCGAAATGATGGAGCGGATTGCCTCGTTTTGCGATGAAGAGCTGGCGCGTTGGGTTGCGATCATGACCAAGCTGATCGAGCCCGTGCTCATGACCGTCATCGGACTCGTCATTGGCCTGATCGTGGTCCTGATGTATTTCCCCATCTTTCAACTCGCCGGGAGCATTCGTTGAACGCCGCGATCGACGAGCTCAAGCAGGTCGCGGCACCCGGCGAGGTCGAGGCACCGGTCCGGGAAACGACGCCCGGACTGACGCCCATAGCCGCGGCGGTTCTCGATGAAGCGCTCATCGCACGAGCGATGTCGGAAGCCGACGCGTCGGGCAAGTCAGCCCGCGAAATCCTGGCGCGTGCCACCGGGTTATCCGGATCGGGCTACGCGAGAGCGCTCGCGGCGGCATTCGATTATCGATTCGTGTCGTCCGGCGAGCTCGTGCACCTGGAGCCCGACTTCGCCCTCCTGGCGCCGGCCGAGGCGACCCGCAGACACTGCCTGGTCGTGCACGAGGGAGACCGGTTGCTGGCGATTTTCGCGGATCCTTTCGACGCGACTCTGCGCGGCTGGTTGGAGATCCGCGTTTCGAGACCGATCGAGTGGGCGCTCGCCGCCCGCGAAGAGATCGTCAACCTGATCGCACGCCGTTCCGAAGCATTGCGGGCCATCGATGCCGTGTTGCCTGCGACACAGCGCGGCGCGCAACACGAGCAGGGGATCGACACACTCTCGTATGTCTCGATCAGCGAGGACGCAAGCCCGGTCGTTCGACTCGTGCACTCGACGGTCTACGACGCCTTGAAGGCGGGCGCCAGCGATATTCACCTGGAATCGACGGCTTCCGGACTCGTGGTTCGCTATCGTGTCGACGGAGTTCTCGCGAGCATCGCGTCTATTCCCGGTGTGGAGCTGGCAGAGCAGGTCATCTCGCGTATCAAGGTCATGTCGGAACTCGACATCGCCGAACGGCGCGTGCCGCAGGACGGCCGGTTCAAGATTGCCTATGACGGCCGCCCGATCGATTTTCGCGTCTCCATCATTCCAAGCGTCTTTGGTGAGGATTCCGTACTGCGGGTGCTCGACAAGAAGGCGCTGACGCAGCAAATGAACGGGCTGCGACTCGACGTGTTGGGATTCGCGCCGGACGTCGTTGCCGAGTTGCGCCGCTTGAGTGCGCTCCCCTACGGCATGTTGCTCGTGACGGGGCCGACCGGCAGCGGTAAGACGACGACGCTCTACGCTGCGATTTCCGAGACGCAGACCGGCAGAGACAAGATCGTGACCATCGAGGATCCGGTGGAGTACCAACTGCCGGGCGTTCTCCAGATCCCGGTCAACGAGAAAAAAGGGCTGACCTTCGCCCGCGGTCTGCGCTCGATTCTCCGGCACGACCCCGACAAGATCATGGTTGGTGAGATTCGTGATCCCGAGACGGCACAGATCGCGATCCAGTCCGCGCTGACCGGTCACCTCGTATTCACGACCGTGCACGCCAACAACGTGTTCGATGTCGTCAGCCGTTTCGTGCACATGGGCGTTGACACCTATAGCTTCGTTTCCGCGCTGTCAGGCGTGCTGGCCCAGCGACTCATCCGCGTAATCTGCGCCCAGTGCTGCGAGGCCTACATGCCGGAGCGGGAGCTCATCGAAAAGTCGGGCGTGACGGTCGTCAACACCGCGTCCTACCGATTCCGCCGGGGCCAGGGCTGCAAACATTGTCGCGGCACGGGGTACCGGGGGCGTAAGGCTGTTGGGGAGCTGCTCGTCCTCAACGACGAGATGCGCGAAGCGATCATCAATCGTGCACCGATGCGGCAGCTCAAGGAGCTGGCCCAACAGGCCGGCGTGCGCCTGCTGCGGCAATCGGCGCTCGATCTCGTCCGGCGCGGCAATACCACGCTCGAGGAGGTGAATCGTGTCACCATTATGGCGTGATGAGATCGGCGCGCACGTTTCACCGCACCGATTGTGTCTGGTTCGCGTGAAACGTGGCGTGAAGCCCACGCTGAGCGCGGAGTACGAGGAAGAATTCGAGCCGCGGCAGTTGACCGACTGGGCGGCGGCGCTGCAGGCGCTCGAGGGCGTGTTGACACAGCCCGCGTGGCAGGGTGCACCGTTGCGGGTCGTTGTCGCGGATTCCTGGGTTCGCTACGCGATCGTGCCCTCGGTGGCGGAGTTGAATTCGAGCGACGAGAAAGTGGCGCACGCCCGCCAACTGCTCGCAAGCGCGTACGGTGACGCCGTCAACGATTGGGAGGTTCGCCTGTCAGAGGCACCTCCGGGGTGTCCGCGTGTGGCGTGCACGATTCCTGTAGCGCTGCTCGAGGGAGTGCGCGCGGTCTGCGCGAAACAACAGGTCAAACTGCTCTCTCTACAACCTCAACTCGTGGCCGCATACGACGGCTGGCGCCATCGGCTGCCGTCTGCTGGAGCCTGGTTCGTTACGGTAGACGAGGGTACCCTGGCCGCGGCACGGATTGGGCCAAGCGGGTGGGATCGTGTTTACAGTGTGCGAATTGGCGCCGATTGGACCCGCGAGCTCAAGAGACTACAGACCTTCGGACGCCTCGCCAGCGCCAGCCCGGACGATGGACAGGTGTTCGTCGATGCGCCGCAGGCCTGGCGCGAAGTGGCCGGTGCCACGGGCCAGGATCTTCAATGGTTGGAAGAGGAGGCCGGGGAGTTGACGACCCTGCAACGGCTGGGACGCGCGCGGAGGTTGGCGGCATGAAAGCGCCGGCAGTCAGACTCGACTTCGCCGCCCCCCGTGTCCGGACCACACTTCCCG
>DATMQL010000127.1:0-5674 GCA_035566815.1 Steroidobacteraceae bacterium
CAACGCTTGCGATCGCGCTCTGTCGCGTAGACGGTTTTACCCAAGATCATTCGCCCCATGGTGACCCGGGCCTCCGGTGGGTTCACGTCCGTCGGGAGCGCAGCGAGGATCGCCTCGCCGCGCGCGCGAAATTCGGCCTCGAATTCGGGAGTCGTGAGGACATACAGGTCGTTGTTGCGCACGCCTGCCAATACGCGCCGACCGGCGTCCAACGGATCCATTCCCGGCGGTGGGCCCCGCATCTCCTTCATGGCCTTCGACATGTTGGCCAGCATCTTGGGATCCGGCTTGAAACCCGTGTCGGCGAGCGTGCTGGGTCGGTTTCGATTCGAATTCTGGATGTTCGTGTTGACAATTCCGGGGCAGAAGACGGTTACACCAATGTTGGTATCTGCGAGTTCGGCGCGCAGCGCCTCCATCATACCCACGACGGCAAACTTGGATGCCGTGTAGGCGCCGGCAGGACCATGCCCCAACAGGCCGGCGAGCGAAGACGTGGCGACGATCTGGCCGCCTTCGCCCTGGCTGCGGATCCGAGGTAGGAAGGTGTGTATGCCATTGAACACGCCGTTGACATTGACGCCCATGACCCATTCCCAGTCATCGTAGGTCGCCGTGCTGAGACCGCCGATAACCCCCACGCCCGCGTTGTTGACCAGCACGTGGACCTTTTGAAAGACCTGAAGGGTTTCGTCGGCCGCTTTTTCCATGGCGATCCGGTCGGTGACATCCAGGTTGATGGCATGAACACGGTCCCCGGCGCCCTCGAGGTATTTCATTGCCTCGTCGAGATGGGTCTTCGTCCGGTAGGTAATCACCACCTTCATGCCGGCGTCAGCGCATGCGCGCGCAATGCCCAAACCAATGCCGCTGTCCCCGCCCGTAATGAAGGCGACTTTCCCTTCCACATCCTTCATGGGAGTCGGCACCGAAGGACAACTGGATGGTCCATCGGGCGCGGCCACCGCCCCTACCCGTCCGGGAGGCATCACGGATGCAGAGGTCGCCGCTGCAAGGAGCGCAGTTCTCTCCAGGAAGCGGCGCCGCGACTGGCCGGATTTCGGCAGCGAGCGTTTAGTCGGGTTCTCTCGGCTTGACATGTCGGCTCCCCTCGAATGACCGGATGGTCCGAAGGACGATCATAAGTGGACCGGGGCGCACGAGAGGCGCGGTTCGCGCGACCTCCGCCTGATGGACGCGCGCGCCGCGGTCCGCCGGGCCGGATCCCAATGCCGTCGCAGCGCCACCCCCTGCCCTTGCAACCGCTCGTCAAATTCAATTGCCCGCCCGCCGCCGCTGTTTACAACATCCTGGCAAGTACGTGGGCCCAATCAATGGTGACGCCGGGAACGGCAGTGAGCTGTGTTCGTCCTTTGAGTTCGAGAAGGGTCGCGCGTCCGTAATTTCCCGCTTCGAGTTGGTAGATAGTCAGTGTGCGGCCGATGGGATCTATGAGCCAGACTTCGCGGACGCCGGCTCGCTCGTAAGCGGAAAGTTTAACGGTCTGCTCGTGCCCGGCGGTACTAGGTGAGAGGACCTCTGCGACCCAGTCAGGGGCACCGCGCACACCGCGCGCATCGAGCTTCTTAAGGTCGGAAACGATGAGAACGTCGGGCTGCACTACGGTGTCGACCTGGTCGTCCTCTTCGGTGGACTTGGGCAAGCGCACATCAAGCGGAGCGACGCACACTCGGCAGGGTTTGTCTTCAAGTGCATTGGCTACCTGGCGACCGAGCTCAAGGACAATCCCTTGGTGCAACCATGAGGGCGACGGCGGCTCTCTGACATAGGCGGTACCATTGATCAGCTCATCGCCGTGACTGCGGGACCACATGAGGTAATCGCCGTAGGTGTGGTAGTGCGTGTCGCGCTTGAGTACTGTCATAGCCGTGCCTCGCCGTGTTTGACCCGGATCGTCATGGGTGTATTGTTATTTTCCTCCAGTTCGCATGCGGGCGCAACGCTCTCAGCGCGGTCAGAATATCCTGTTGCTTCTGTCGATCCGTGGAGCATGCAGGCTGTGTTGCGAATACTCATGTCCGACGTGTAGATCATCGCGGGCAGAACCCACGCGAATCCTACGTAGGGTTCACCACGCCGGAACGCGCGTTCTGAAGACGCCGGCGCGCTCGGAGATAGCCCAACAAGGCGTCCTTGATCGGCCCGGGACATCAAGTCTGCAGTGGAATGGACGACTCTCGGCCCCTTTTTATGGCGGTCCCGGTGCCGTAGCGGCCGCGGGACTGTCCGCCTTACAGCCTTGCGGCGGTGGCCCCTGAGACTTGGAGGCGTCGCACGCGGAAGTCGCTGGGTTGGAGAATTGGCGCCCCGCGGTGTCGGACTTCGTGGTGTCGGGTTTTGGATCCGCGGAAAGGCCAGATTCTGGTGTGACAGATGCGGGCAGAGGCGGCAGGGTTGGAGGCCGCTCGCCACGAAACGCCTTCAGGAGATCCGGCTCCTCCGCCTTGCGCTCCTCGTTGAGCATAAAATTGTATTTCTCGGCGGTCTCCGCGACGGTCTGTGTCGAGGTACGCAGGATCTTCGGCCGAATGAAGACCATGAGATTGTTCCGGGTCCTGGTGTAGTCACGAGTCCTGAACGCAAACCCGATGATCGGGAGGCTTCCGAGGAACGGCACACGCTGCTCGTCCCGGGTAACACTGTCGGAAATGAGGCCGCCGAGAACCACTATGCCGCCGTCCTCCACCATCACGCTTGTCTCGACGGTGCGCTTGTTGGTGGTGATGTCGACAGTGGAAACCGACGTCGGTGCCACACTCGAGCTTTCGATGTGGATCTTCAGCACCAGCGAGCTTCCTTGCGCCGCGATCTGCGGCGTTACCTTGAGGATTGTACCCACCTCCTCCCTCTGCACTGTCGTGAAGGGATTTACGGAGCTGGTGGTGGTGCCGGTGGTCGAGTACTGACCGGTGATAATAGGTATTTCCTGAGCGACGTCGAGCTTCGCCTCCTGATTATCCATGGTGACCGCAGAAGGGGTCGCGAGAATGTTGGTGTTGGCGTCTCCGCTGACGGCACGTATCATCGCGCCATAATTGATGCCGCTCCCGGTTAACTTACCGATCCCAAGTGTCGTGCCGGCCAATGAGCTGGTGCTCGTGGTCGTGCTTCCGGTCGAGACGCCGTTGACGGTAGTCGCAACATCGAGTATCGAGGTCCCGCCGACCGGCTCGATAAAGCCGACGACCGGAATCTGGGTTCCGTTGGCGCCCTGGGACCAAGCCCCCCAGTTGACACCAATGTCGGATGTCTTGTCCGCGTTGACCTCGACTAGGACTGCTTCCACCAGCACCTGCGCGCGGCGGATATCGAGCTTGTCCACGATCCCCATTATGGCGCGCATAGTCTTCGGCGGCGCGGTGATGATCAGTGAATTCGTCGCCGGATCCGCCAAGACGATCGAGCTCTTCTCCGCCTGTGCCTGCGGGGTGTTACCGGACGCGCCTCCGCCAGCCGTCGTCGTCGCGACTCCTGTGAGTTGCTCCTTGAGCGTCGCGGCGATTTTCGCGGCGTCCGCGTAGAGCAGATAGCGAACCTGTGTATCACCACCCGCCTTGAGCGGCGTATCCAGATGCGCTATCAGCGCCCGGATCCGTAGCCTTTGTGACTGCTCGCCACTGATCAGCACACTGTTGGAGCGGTCGTCGGCAACGACTTTCAAGGCTATGCCGCCCTCTGACGCCGCCGCCTGCTGAAACAGGGAGTTCAGCACCCGTACGACATCCGCCGCCGCGCCATTCTCCAGCGGCACCACCTCCACGTTCTGTTCTCCGACCACGTCGATGCGCCGGATGATGTGCAGCATGCGGTTCACGTTGCCGGCGCGGTCGGAGATGATGAGGAGGTTACCGGCCGGATACGCTGCCAGGTGCCCGTACTGAGGGATCATGGGCCTGAGAATCGGGACCAACTGCGCCGCGTTGACGCTCTTGACGTCGATCACCTGCGTAACGATCTCATCGGAGGTCGCGCTGACATGATCGGGCAGGTCGATCGACGGGACCTGGCGCGCATTGGCATCGGGAATGATCTTGACTACGTTTCCCGCCGGCACCGCGACGTATCCATGCACCTCCAGGATCGCCAGGAATGCCTCGTAGAAGGCCTCGGGCGACATCGGCGTCGAGGATAACATCGTCACCGACGATCGCACGCGCGGATCGATGATGAAGTTCTTGCCCGTCGCCGTGCTTACCGCTTCACTCACTTGGACGATGTCCGCATCTTTAAAGTTAGGCGTGACACGGCCATCCAGCGGCTGTGCTGACGCTGCAGGTATCAAGAACAGCATTGTCGCCAGAGATTTCGCAGGGCACCGCCCACGGGGGGAGCTGCGCCCGCTAGAAACACCAGATCCATTCATCGAGCTCTTCTCACACAACTGCATAATCGCTACGAGACTCATCCGACACGCCTCGTGGAAAACCGTTCCGCTCGCTGTCGGGGTAACCACACAATGTTGGTGACGAATTGCCAGTCGCCGGCAATTCACCTCGACCGGCATCGAACTAACGCGGAGAAAGTTCTGTCGCGCCGGCGCGGTCAGCGTATGACCGGGCGGCATCCCGAGGAATGGCCATTTTGACAGGTTCCGCGGCGTTGCCCTTCATGACTTCGAAGGAGGCAAGACCGACGGTCACGCCACCTGTTAGGACCGAGCCGCCGGAACTCGCGGGGCGGTGGGGCGGTCCTAAGGTGCGGATCACCAGGGAGCCGCTCGAGGCGCAATGCTTTATAAGACTCGATTGAAACGAACTGTTGCCGTTTGTATTGCGGAAACAGATTGGAAACCATTTGGGGGATGCCGCGCGGGTCGGCGCTGCGAGCCCCTATGCAATTGACCGCGATGCGCTCGCACATTCTCCTGGTGGAGGACGATCTGCGCGCACGGGCTCTGCTCGAAGAGTTCCTGGTGCGACACGGACTCTCGGTCATTTCTCTCGGCAGTGGGGAGCAGGTCGCGGGGGTCATCTCCCGGGAGTGCGTCAGTCTCGTATTACTCGATCTCATGCTTCCGGGGGAGGACGGCGTGTCGATCTGCAAACGTCTGCGCGCGAGCGGCGCCAAGGTCCCCGTCATCATGTTGACTGCCAAAACAGAGACCATGGATCGGATCATAGGCCTGGAGGTCGGTGCCGACGACTACGTGCTCAAACCCTTCGAGCCTCGGGAACTGCTTGCCAGGATTGGCGCCGTGCTGCGTCGCCACGGCGGGCCCGCCCGCCCGGACGCCCCAGGTGAGTCGGGCTCGGTGTATAGCTTCGGACCGTTTGAGCTCGACGTGGACCGGCGCACGCTCACCAAGTCAGGACAGGTCATTGTCCTGACGAAGGGAGAGTTTGCCGTACTCGAGGCCCTTAGCAGTCATCCGCGCCAACCGCTGTCGCGGGAGCGCTTGTTCAGACTCTCGCGTCATCGCAGCTTCGTCATTGCGGATCGCAGTATGGATATCCAGATCGCCCGTCTGCGCCGTCTGATAGAGGCTGACGCTTCTCAACCCTGTTATATCCGAACCGTTTGGGGGTTCGGATACGTATTCGTGCCGGAAGGGGACGCGACGTGAGACGCGTATCCAATCGTCTCATGGTTTGGACGGCGTTGTTGTTTGCCATGCTGCTGATAATCAGTCAGGTCACCTGGATTGCCGTGGGCA
>DATMQL010000128.1:0-13544 GCA_035566815.1 Steroidobacteraceae bacterium
TCTCATAGAAGCGAGTAAATCCGCCGCCATGAAGGTGCACGATGTAGGGCCGACGCGCCGCTCGTGCGAGCAGACACACTACGAACTTCCGCCAGAACGAGCCGCGCGATGCGGTTTGCACATGAACCAATGGCGCATCGAGTTTCCGCAGCAACACGGCCACGCGCACCCAGGCTTTACAAGCAGTGGTGATTTTTAACCACGGGTTGCCGGCGCGGTGTGAGGCGACGTAGACACAGTCATAGCGCTCGAACAGGCCGCCATCGAGATAACCCTTGACTACCGCGCGCACTCCACCCATGCCGTCAAGGTCGGTGCCGACCATGAGCACGCTGCGACAACGGGCGGTCGGCTCGCGGGTGGCGTGATAGGGCGAAGTAACAGCTGACTCAAGCATGATCGACTCGCTCGGCCGGGCGCGGACCGCCCATCACATCCGACAGTGCTTCGACATAGGGCGCCGTCATCCGCGTCAGGTTGAAACGGTTGTCCATGTATTCACGGCTGCGTTGACTGGCCGCTCCCCAGGCGCGCGCGTCGCCGTTTAGCGTCGCAATCGCCTCGCACATTTCTGAAACGCTGGTTACTGCACGTCCCATGCCATTTCGAGCGATGAGTTGCTCCGGATCCAGGAACGCTACGACGGGCGTGCCGCGCGACCACGCCTGTAAATAAGTGTTCGGGAAACCCTCGATCTCGGATGTGCCGACGAACACCCGGGCACGTTCGTAAAATTCACCCACTTCGTGGTAAGGAACGGGCCCGTGGAAGCGCACATTTGCCAGCTGTGAGGCCTGTGCGCGGACCGCTGCATACAAACTTTCCGACCCGGGCATCGGGCCGCCGATTATGTGAAATTGCAGATGGGGCAATTTCCCCGCCGCCTCGAGCAGTAACTCCGGTCGTTTCAGGGCGCGGATGTTGCCTACCCAGAGCACGCTGTCACGTTCCGCGAACTGCGGACGCCGGCCCGCCGTGTCGGTCAAAGAGGGAGCGACACGACTTTCGCGTCGAAAATTTTTCAACAGCGCCTGCTGCTGCTCGGGTGTCTGCGACAACACCAGATCCGCGCGACGCAGCCCGTAGCGATAGAGACGCTTGTCGCGCCAATAGCGGATCAGCAGGGAGGCGGGGTCGCAGTCGGAATTACTGGCTACCCGAAAAATGACCTTGGCGCCGTACGCGCGTGCGAACAGAGTGACCTGACCCAGCAGAGCGCCAGCGCAACTCGTGTAATAAACGTCGGCACCCGCTCGTTTCATTGCGGACCACACTCCGGTCCAGCGTGGATGCACGAAGCGCAGTACCGGGATGCCCGCGTCGGGACGATAAGCCTTGTAAGTTTTGATGCCGCCCCAGACCGCGCCGTCCGGTTGGCCGTAGTCGGCGACGACCATGGAAACGTTGTAGCCACGAGCCACCAGCGCCTTGGCCAGCAGTGTCTGCTGCAATTCGGCGCCGCCCACGCCATGCCGCCCGTATTCGCGCGCGAGCACGGGAAGGTTGGCGAGCCCCACGAAGCAGATGGTTCGAGCGCTGTGAAAGTCGACCGTCATGTAGTTGCCGGGAAGTCGCGACTGCCTGCGCCGGATGATAACGACCCGGCGAGCCTCTTCAAAACAAACGCGGGCGGAAGCGAAACGTTCCGCGTGGCAGTGGAAGGGTCGCGCTCCTTGCTACAGCACCACTGATGGTATCCACACTTGGCCTGAAGGGTTGCGGGTACGGTCCTTGCTCCTAAGCTTGGCCAGAAAATTGTCCAAACCCTATACCCCCGATACCCGAAAAAAACCGGAGGTCCTCGAATGCAGTTATCCAGACGCCGCCTATCATGGAGGCTTTCCCTAGCGTGTTTTCTAGCGAGCGTCTTTCCGCTCGCCGCCACCGCCGCGCCTCCCGTCGACGCCGCCTACACGGTCAAGCCTGGGGACACCCTGATGGTTTCCGTATGGAAGGAGCCGGATCTCCAGGGTCCCGTGCTCGTGCGGCCTGACGGCGCGTTTTCCTTCCCTCTCGCCGGGCAGATGGACGCCCGCAACAAGACGGTGCAGGAGCTCCAGCAGGAGCTGACTGCGAAGCTCAAGAAATTCATCTCCGACCCGGTGGTCACCGTGTCAATCCAGGAGATCAAGGGAAACAAAGTCTATGTGATCGGGCAGGTGCAGAAGCCCGGTGACTTTGTCGTCAATCCACGCGTCGATGTCATGCAGGCGTTGAGTATGGCTGGCGGCACGACTCCGTTCGCGTCTCTCGGGGACATCATGATTTTGAGGCGCAACGACACCGGCCAGCAGCAGGCGCTGCCATTCAAGTACACGGATGTCGTGCGTGGCAAGAACCTTGCTCAGAACATCATGCTGCAGGCTGGCGATGTCGTCGTCGTTCCGTAGCTCATGCACGGCGGCCGCAAGGGCGGCGCTGGCGGGTGCGACCATGGCCTCCGCGTTACTCGCGGCGGGTAAGGCGCGCGCGGACAATTGGGAGTTCAACCCGCGCGTCGAAGTGGGCGGCCAGTACAACGACAACTACCGTCTCGCGCAGAGCGGCACGCCGAAAATACCGGCCTACGGCACCCTGGTCGATGCGGCAATGGGTTTTTCGCTGAATGATCCACGCGGGGAATTCGATATTGTGCCGCGCGTTCATTCGAGCTTTTTCCCGGACGATCACGAGGACCAGTCCACCGACGGCTACCTGAACCTCGCCGGTGAATACCGGATGCAGCGAGCGACCTTCAGCGGAACCGCGAGCTACGCCAACGAGACCGTCATCTCCTCCGAGCTGCTGGCCGCGGATTTTCCCGGCGTCAATCTGGGCCAGGTGATTGGTGAGGCGACGGGCCGTGTCAGCATCCACAATCGCCGCCAGTTGGAGCAGATCGCTCCGAAGATGGTTTACGACTTCACACCCCGCTATCACCTCAAGCTCGACGGGGTGTTCGAGAACGCCAATTTCGCCAACAACCTCGGCACAGTCTCGGGGCTTACCGCGCAGCAGCAGGCGCAATACGTTCAGGTAGGCTTCAAAGACTTCTACGGCAGCGCCGGCTTGCAGTATGACCTTACGCAGCGCCAGGACATCATCTTCCGGGCACTCGTGGCGAGGTTCATGCCGGACAGCGTGACGAACCTCGGAACTGGTGCCAACGCGGGACAAGTGCGGAGCTCGTCGACTGACACCGATCGCTATGGTGTGGAAGCGCAGTGGGACACGAAGCCCACCGACACAATACAGACCTACGTGCGTGTCGGGTTGAACGAAGTTCACGCCAACACGGCGGTCGACGGCGTCATCAACAGAACGCTGCCGGTAGGCGGTGCCGGAGTCGTCTGGACGTACCAGCTGTCGCAATACATCCTGGATGCCGTCCGTGACCTATCGCCGAGTGCCGCTGGTGCAGTCGTCGAACACGACGAGGTTCGTTTCCGGATCCTACGTGCACTACAGCCTCGTTTGTATGCTGTGGTTGCCGGTCGCGCGGTCCGCGTGCGCGGTGCAAGCCAGAGCATTCTCGGTGTACAGGGCAGTGACTACGCCGCCGCGAGCGTGTCTCTACAGTATCAACTGACGACGAACTATCGGCTGTCTACCGAGTACGACTACACCTGGCAGCGCTTTCAGGGGGAGCCCTACGCGGCCTCCAACGGCATAGCGGTCTCGGTCATCTGGCAGCCCCCGAGCCGCTACAAGCCGCTCATCAACTACAACGCACTTCCACTGGACAGGCCCCAATGAGCGAGACGCTAAACACTCCGGACTTTTCCGATTACATTGCCGCCATCAAACGTCGGCGTGTGTTGCTCGCGTCGATCGGCTTGCCGATCCTGGCGATCGCGCTGGCACTCGCCATAGGGCTCCCGGACATCTACGTCTCCAGCGGCCTCATCACGTTTTCGGACGCGACCGTGTCGGGCGAATTGCCGACCGACAAGGAGAGGGCCCGGCGCGAAAAATCGTACATGGATCAGTACGTGGCCAGCCTGTCGGAATCGGTGATGAGTCCGCCAAGTCTGACGAAGCTCGTCAAGGAGGTACCGGAAGCAGTGCCGGCCGACGGAACTCTCGAGGACGCGATGAAGGACATCAATCGCAAGACGCGAGTCGAGACCGTCAAGATGCCGGTGCTCGATCCCGACAGCAGCCGTGAGCGCGAGATCATTTCGGCGTTTACCGTGCAGTACGGTAGCCGCGACCCGGAGATTGCCCAGAAAGTCTCCACGTGGCTGACGAATCAGTTTCTGGCCGTGAGCCGCGCCAACCTGCTGGTTCGCGCCAAGGCCGCGGCCCAGTTCTACAATGTACAGGGCGATCAGTATCGCAAGGATATCGCCGACCTCGAGGCCAAACTCGCGACCTTCAAAGCGAAGAACTTCGGCAATCTGCCCGAACTCACCGACCTGAATCTGAACCTGCTGGACCGCACGCAGCGAGACCTTGACGACATCGGTCAGCAGCAGCGCGCCCTGCGTCAGGACAAGATCTTCCTGGAGCAGCAGCTCGTGCAGGCGCGTAACGCTGGGACGGATGAGGGCATGCTGCAGCAGTTGCAGGCCGAGTACAGCAAGAAACTCTCGACTTACGACGAGAACCATCCTGACATGATCGCCCTGCGTCGTCAGATCGACGCAATCAAGGCTGGCGGGGGCGCCATCGACAGCTTATCGCTGTCGGCCCAGCTTCAGGCACAGAAGCAGATCCTGGCGCAGGCCCGGCAGCGCTACAGCGAGGATCATCCGGACGTGAAGCGGATCGAGAGGCAGATCAAGACTCTCCAGACCCGTATTGCCTCTGGAGAGGTTAACGCGGGCAATGTTGTAGGAAGCCCCGCGGTAGTTCAGCTCAAGACACAGATCAATGCGATGGACACGCAAATTGCTGGCCTCGATCGCCGCGCGGGTGAGTTGCGAACCAAGCTCGATACGATGGAACGACGTGTCGAGCAGACGCCTCAAACCGAGCGTGAATACAAGATGCTCACCCGTGACTTGGAGGTCGCCCACGCCAAGTACGACGAGATCAACAAGAGCATGATGGATTCGGAGCTGACGGGCGCCGCCATCACCAGTGGCCGCAGCGACGAGCTCAGTCTGGTGCAGGCGCCGTCGGTGCCGGCCAAACCTGCGAAGCCGAAGCGGGTCGCGATTGCAGCCATAGGCGTGATGCTTGCGATCCTACTCTCCCTGACGGCCGTCGTGGTTGCCGAAAGCGTGGACCAGACGGTACGTGGCAGCCGGGATGTGCGTCGTGTGTTGGACCTGTCACCCCTGGGGGTGATTCCCGAGATCCAGGATGCCGTGACCACTCGCAGGGCACGCTGGCGAATGGCGACTCTGACAGCGTGCGTGGTGGTCGCCAGTACGGCGATCGTTGTGACCGTCCGCAGTTTTTACTGACCGTGCGATGAGGTATCAATTCTCATGAGCTTGATTGAAGAAGTCATGCGCCGCTCGGCGCACGAGCGCACGGCCGCTATGCCGGGGCCTGTACTGTCCCCCTCCCGAATCGGGCGGCAGCCACCCGCCGCGCCGCCGCCGTTGCCGGAGAACTTCGTTCCGGTGCAATACCGACCGGCACCGGTCGACCCGCAGGCAATGGAGCGCAACCGGGTGCTGCTCCGGGTCCCGGACGTCGGCATCTCCAGGGCGTACAAAATTCTGCGCACGCGGGTTCTGCACCGGCTGGCCGCGAACAACTGGTTCACGCTGGGCATCACCGGCACGATGGCCGGTGAGGGTAAGAGCCTGACCTCGGTCAACCTCGCGCTCGCTCTCGCGCAGGATGTCAACACCTCCGTGTTCCTGGTCGACCTCGACCTGCAGCGGCCGCAGTTGGGCAATTACCTCGGTATGAGCTACGAGCACGGCCTGACGGACTACCTGTCAGGCCAGGTGGAGCTCGATCAGATCATCTACGACATCGGGGTCAAGCGGCTCGCGGTCATCCCGAACGCCTCCTCCGTCGAGAACTCCTCGGAGCTGCTCGGCTCCCCTCGTATGGGAGAGTTCCTCACCGCCCTGGAAGCGCAGATTCCGCGGCGGGTCATTGTGTTTGACATGCCACCTCTCCTGGTCACGGACGACGTGCTCGCCTTTGCGCCGCGCGTCGACACGTTCCTGTTGGTCGTGTCGCAGGGGCAGACCGCGCGCCGCACGCTGGCGAACGCGAAGGAGGTATTGGCGGAGGTGAACCTCATGGGTGTTGTGTTGAATCGCTCTACCGAGCGTAACGACAGTCCGTACTACTGAGCATGGCACCCGAACTCTCCATCGTCGTGCCGCTTTACAACGAGGAGGACAGCCTCCGCCCGTTGTACGCGGCGATTACCCACGCCGTGGCGCCGCTCGGGATCTCGTTCGAGATCGTCTTTGTCGACGATGGCAGCAGGGATGCGACAGTGCGCGTTGCGGACGAGATCGCCCGGTCCGATCCCCGTGTCTGCCTGGTGAAGTTCCGGCGGAACTACGGACAAACACCCGCCATGGCGGCCGGTATCGCGCAGGCCTCGGGGGATGTGATCGTGACCATGGATGGCGATCTGCAGAATGATCCGGCGGATATCGGTGCCCTGCTACGCAAGATCGACGAGGGTTACGACATCGTCGTCGGTTGGCGCTTCGACCGGCAGGACAAGCTGGTGTCGCGGAAAATCCCTTCGCGCATCGCCAACAAGCTGATCGCGAAGGTGACCGGGGTGCCGATCAAGGACAACGGCTGCTCTCTCAAAGCCTATCGGGCGACGCTCATCAAGAAGATCCCGCTGTATTCCGAAATGCACCGTTTCATTCCCGCGATGGCCTCGATCGCGGGGCCGAAGATCGCGGAGATCAAGGTGCAGCATCACGCGCGCCAGTTCGGACAGTCGAAATATGGGCTGTCGCGGATCTACAAAGTGCTGCTCGATCTCATGGTGATCAAGACCGTGGCCTCGTTCACGGCCCGGCCGATGTTGTGGTTCGGCATGCTGTCCATGCCCATGTTGCTTGCGGCGACTGTTGCATTTGCCACGACGATCGTGACTCTCGTCTCGGACGGAACCTACTCGTTGCCCGTCGCCGGCTGCGGGGTGATTTTTCTCAGCTCGGCCATCATCCTCCTGGGAAGCGGCGCGATCGGTGAGCTCGTCTACAAGTTGGGCGACATGCGTGAGCACGAGTTCTCGGGGCTCACGCAACAGATCCGGGTCCGCTCCCTCATCATCCAGTGAGTCCAGCCATGACGACCGCCACTTCCGATCCTGCCCGCCTGCCGCTGTCGGTCATCATGCCGGTGGGCAAACGTCATGCTGCCGATATCGCGGCGCTCTACGCGGAGTACAAAGTCGGGCTCGCGAGCCTCGACCTGCCCTACGAGTTCATCGTGGTCCTGGATGGGCCGCGGCCCGAGGTTGCCGCCACCCTGCAGCGCCTGCTCGAGCGGGGTGAGAACCTGATCGTCATCAGCCTCACCAAGCGATTCGGCGAGGCGACCGCCCTCATGGCGGGGTTCCAGCGTGCCTCCGGCCGCGTGATCGTTACCGCGCCGGCCTATCACCAGATCCAGGGCGCGGAGCTCGGTAAGCTGGTGCGAGCGTTGGACAAGTCGGATGTCGCCATCGGGCGGCGCTGGCCGCGCGTTGGCAGTCGTTTCGAAGTCATCCGCCGCGACGCGTTTCACCGCTTGATCGCGACTGGCGGGCAACGCTTCAACGACCTCGGTTGCGGCGCCCGCGCCATGAAGCGGCGGGTGTTGGACGAAATTTCCCTCTACGGCGACCAACATCGCTTTCTGCCCGTCCTGGCGAACCGGCAGGGTTTCCGCATCGTCGAAGTCGACGTCGCGCAGTCCCCGCTGGATCGTTATGAAGCGGGCTACCCGCCGAAGGAATACCTGCATCGGGTCCTCGATATCTTCACCGTATTCTTCCTGGTGCGCTTCACGAAGAAGCCACTACGCTTTTTCGGCATGGTGGGAGCTACGACTTTCGTGATCGGTGCCGTGCTGGTGGCGTATCTCGCGATCGACCGGCTCGTGTTCCTGCATCCGCTGGCCGACCGGCCGGCCCTGTTGCTGTCGTCATTGCTCGTGGTGTTGGGTATGCAGTTGTTCGCGCTCGGCTTGCTGGGTGAGCTCATCATTTTCACCCATGCGCGGGATATCAAGGACTACCAGGTCGACGAGGTCGTCCGCTATCCGGAGGCTGTTGCCGGCAATCGTGCCGCATCGCCGGTGGGGACAGAGGTCACACGCTCGCACATCGTCTGAGGGAATGAATACAATCCTGCAACGACGGGTCGCCGTCCCGCAGCTCGATCCCGGCAGATGGCTGTTAGCCGTTCCGGTCGTTCTGTACGCGCTTCTCGTGTTGCCATTCGTGTTCCACGACGTGGTGGGCGAGCCGGACCTCGAGCGGACCGTGATGGCCATCCTGTACGGCGCTTCCTCCGGGTTGCACGAGGCGGCCGGGTACCACTACGGCCTGGAAGTCAGCTTCGGCTACTACGCCGCGATTTATCATCTCCTGCCGCGGTCGGTACTCCTCGATTCGTCGGCACTCATCGCGGCTATCAACTTCATCGGGTACGGTTCCGCTGTCGTCGCCATGGGGATGCTGGCGCTGTACGTTGCGCGGCTGTTTGGTGTTGCGGCGGCCGTCGTCACCTGCGCTTTGTTTGGATTCAGTCCCGTATTTCTCGATCTCGGCACCAGCGGCCATCCGCAGGTGCCGGGCATCGCTCTGACTCTGCTCGGGGCATGGCTGCTGACTTACGTTACGGATATCGAGCTGCGTCGCGGGCGACGGCTCCTGGCGGGAGTCGCGGCCTTCGCCGCTCTGACGGCGGCGCTGACGATGCGTGGGGATTTCGTACTCGCCTTTCCCTTCATAACGCTCGTCGCCGGCGACCGCGAGTTGAGGTCGCGCCGGGCCTGGTTGCAGGCGGCGGGACAGCGGCTCGCGGTGCTGGTTCCCGCTTTCGCTGTGTTTCTCATCCTTCAATCGGACTCATCCAGCAGCGGTCCGGGTGGCAAGGCAGGCTTCGTGGCCACGTTCTTCGCGACGTTCTACAAAACGGATACTGTGCCGCGCGGTCTCATTGTCGTCGTTCTATGCACTGGAGTGGCGACTATGCTGGCCTTCCTGTGGCTGGTCTTTATGCGTGCCGCACGCGCGCTGCCGCTCGTCAATTCCATTGCGGTACTGGCGTTGGCATTGCCGTCGCTGGCCTTCTGGCTCCCGAATTCGACGCCGGGCCGGCATCTGGTCCTGGTCACGCTGGCGGTGGCGTTGACCATCGCATTGATATTGACGCGAGCCGCCCGTCCGCAATGGGCGATTCCCGCCGCGGCGCTCCTGGTCATCTCCAACCAGGCGATCGCGGAAGTTTCTCATAACACGCTCGAGCAACATTACCAGTGGACGTTTCCGCTGGTCACGGGGCGCCGGGCGACGCAGTCGGTTCCGATGGGCGCATTTCCCTTGGATCATGCTGCGAAGCAGGAACTGTTCATGCTGCTGAGGAATGAGGGCCGCGCGTTTGCACGCACCTGCTCGGGTAACGTGCTGGCATTTGCGGAAGAGCCCCACTACATGATGCTGTCGCTCGTGGAACTGGATCGGTCGATCCGGATCCGCTCTGTCGACGTGGGTGACAGCAAAGTAATACAGGTGCGCGGCGCGCGATGCTCCGTCGACTTCGTCGAGAAGGCGGCGGTGTGGCATCGGGACGCGCTGCGAGAGTTTCTGGAGGCGGGATACGATGCGCAGTGGCCGATCTACTTTCAGGAATCCAGGCGTAACCCTTCGGATCGCACCACGGTCCCTGAAGAGAGACGTTATTGCATCGAAAAAGCGGCGGACGGGCGGTGCGCTATCCCGGCGCCTCCCGGGTGAGACTCGCAGCGAGGGAGTGTCCGTGTCGAGCAGCGACGTCAATGTCATTCCGCGGCTCGGAATCGTGGTTCCGTGCTTCAATGAGGAGGAAGTGCTGCCGGAGACGGCGCGCCGCCTGGTCGCTCTGTTGCAAGGGATGATGACGGACGGTCGCGTGGCGGCGGGCAGTCAGATTGTATTCATCGACGACGGCAGCCGTGATGGGACCTGGGAGATCATCGAGGGGCTGGCAAACTCGGATACGCGCATTGGCGGCATCAAGCTGTCGCGCAACCGCGGACATCAGAATGCCTTGCTGGCGGGTTTGTACACCTGCGATGCGGACGTTCTGTTGAGCGTGGATGCCGATCTGCAGGATGACATCCAGGTCATTCCGGAAATGGTGCAGGCATACGCCCGTGGCGCCCAGGTGGTGTATGGTGTCCGGAACAACCGGACCAGCGACGGCTTCTTCAAGCGCGCCACGGCACAGGGATTTTACCGCCTCATCAGCGCGCTCGGAGCGGAGTCTGTCTACAACCACGCGGATTTCCGGCTGATGAGCCGCCGCGCCATCGAGGCACTCAAGAGCTTCCGCGAGGTGAACCTGTTCCTGCGCGGCATGGTGCCGCTCATCGGGTTCAAGTCGGCCATCGTGTACTACACGCGCAGCGAGCGTTTCGCCGGGGAGTCCAAGTACCCGCTACGGAAAATGCTTGCGCTGGCGCTCGATGCGGTCACCTCGTTTTCGGTGGCGCCGTTGCGGTTCATCACCGGGATCGGGTTCCTGGTGTTCCTGTTGAGTGGCGCGATGGGCCTGTGGACGTTGTGGGTGCGGCTGTTCACGGATCGGGCGGTGCCCGGGTGGACGTCCACACTGTTGCCCATCTACCTGCTGGGAGGGATCCAGATTCTGTGCACCGGGGTGCTCGGGGAGTACCTGGGGAAGGTTTACCAGGAGACCAAGGCCCGGCCGCGGTACATTATCGAGAAGCACGTGTGACGGGTGTGCTCGGCAGGCTCATGCGATTCGGGCTCGTGGGCGCCGTGGCCACGGGCATCCAGTACCTGATCCTGATCGTGTTGGTGCGTGAGGCGGGGATGTGGCCCGCGTTCGCCTCCGCGATCGGGTTCGTCGCCAGTTCGTCCGGCAACTATCTGTTGAATTACCACTTCACGTTCCAGAGCGAGCGACCCCACGGGCCGGCCGCGGCGAAGTTCGTGACGCTGGCGGCGGTGGGTCTGGTGATCAATTTCGTGCTGATGCAGGTACTCGGGGCGGCTGGGGTGTATTACCTACTCGCCCAGGTGTGTGCCACGGCCGTAGTATTCCTGTGGAATTTCTTGGGGAATAGTCTGTGGACGTTTCGCGCATACACTGGACATTGAGCCGGCTCAGGGCGATGAGTCCCTCCGAACTGGGCTTTCGCGTGGGGCGGAAAATCCAGGGCACGGTGGAGCGGGCCGGGATCGGGCTCGCGCGGCCATCGGTCCCCGCGGGACAGTGTGGGAAACCGTGGTTGGCGCCGCGGCCGCGCGACTTCGACGTCGAGCGTTATCGGCGCGCCGCCGAGCGCATTCTGAGCGGCGTGTTCGATGTCTTCTCGTTGCATGGCGCGCAGCTCGGGTTCCCGCCTCGCTGGAATGTCGATCCACGTACCGGGACCGAGGCGCCTCTGGTGTTCGGGAAGGAGCTCAACTACCGCGATCCCTCTCTGGTCGGCGACGTCAAGTATCTCTGGGAGACGAATCGACACCTGGAGTTGGTGACTCTTGCGCAGGCGTGGCATCTGACGCACGACGAGCGTTACGCAGTTGGTTGTCGGACGATGCTGGAGTCCTGGTTTGACCAATGTCCGTATCCACGCGGCGTGAACTGGTGCGTGAGTCTCGAGCACGCGGTGCGGTTGGTAAATTGGTCATTTGCGTGGTTCCTGCTCGGTGGCGATGACGCCACGGTGTTCGTGGGCCCCGAGGGGCTGGCGTTTCGAGCAAGATGGCTCGAGTCCATCTATCGTCACTGTCATTTCATTCCGCGGCATTGGTCGCGGCACTCGTCGGCGAACAATCATCTGTTGGGTGAGGCCACGGGGTTGTTGGTGGGCGCCTTGACGTGGCCGCTGTGGCGGGAGAGCGCGGAGTGGGTGCGGCAGGCGCGCGTGGAGTTGGAGAGAGAGGCGCTGGCGCAGACCTATGCCGACGGCGTCAACAAGGAACAGGCGATCTGGTATCACCACGCCGTCGCGGACATGATGCTGGTAGCGGGCCTCGTGGCGCGGGCGAACGGGTGTGACTTCGGAAAGGAGTATTGGGGACGGTTGGAGGTCATGCTCGAGTTCATTGCGAGTGTGATGGACGTCGGCGGCAATGTGCCGATGATCGGGGACGCGGACGAGGGAGTGTTGGTGCGGTTCGTGCCGGAGGGCGCAGCTGGGGATGCGACGAGCGGAAACACTCCGGACTGCGCCGCCGGCGCAGGGAGCGGCCGGGCCGACACGGAAGTGTTTCGCTCTCTCCTTGCCACGGGCGCGGTGCTCTTCAATCGGCCAGCGCTGCGGGCCAAAAGCGGCCGCTTCGACGACAAGAGCCGTTGGCTGTTGGGCGACGAGGCTGCAGCGGATTTCGCCCAAATAGACGCCTCCAAAGCCTTCCCGGTGCGGCGCGCCTTCCCGGAAGGCGGCTACTTCATTCTTGGCGAGGACTTCGAGACACCTCGCGAAGTACGCCTGGTCGCCGATGCGGGGCCGCTGGGATACCTGGCGATCGCGGCGCATGGGCATGCGGACGCGCTGGCGTTTACGCTGAGTGTGTCCGGTAAGCCCATCCTCGTCGATCCGGGGACATTCTCGTACAGCGCGCAACCGTGGCGCCGTTACTTCCGGAGTACGGCGGCGCACAACACCGTCGTGGTCGATGATCGGGACCAGTCAGAGTACGGTGGTAGCTTCCTGTGGCTCGAGCACGCGAACGCGGTGGTGGAAACGTTTCGTGCCTCGGGGGACGAGCAGACATTGGCCGCGCACCACGACGGTTATCGTCGGCTGTCCGACCCGGTTCGACACCGGCGCACCTGGCGCTATACCGCCGGCATCTCGAGTCTTGTGGTTACGGACGAATTGGCCTGCAGCGCCGCGCACTCGGTCGCGCTCTATTGGCACTTTGCACCGGAATGCTCAGTGGTGGTGGAAGGAAATTCGGTGACCGCGAGCAGGGACAACGTGCGGGTCACCCTGACTTGTTACGACGGGCTCGAGCCGGCGCTCGTGAGAGGTCGCGAGCAGCCGCCGCTCGGCTGGTTCTCGGACGGCTTCGACACCAGGGAACCGGCGCACACCGCGGTGTTCGCCGGGGAAATCCACGGAAACGCTGTTTTGCGTACCAGCGTCTCGATCAAGCGAGGCTGATTCGCCGACGCCGCGGCTTCGCTCATCAGTTTGCCCGCGCGGCCGCACCGGACCGGTTTCCCAGTTTCCGCGGAAACGTTCTGTGCTCGCCGGTCTTTATGCAGCAGGACCTCGACCGCCAGTCTGGCGCGGCGCGCCAGCTTGGTGGCGTTGTTGTTTCGCCTCGAGCAGCGGCATTCGCCCGGGGACCTTCGGGAGTTGCTGGATGAGGTGATCGGCTGGTTCCAGCAGCACGAGGGGTGTGAACGGCTGCAGGAGTTGTTCGCCGAGTTGGTTCACGAGATATTCGCGGG
>DATMQL010000129.1:0-3021 GCA_035566815.1 Steroidobacteraceae bacterium
CACGGGGGCACGAAGAATTTCCCTCCCGAACGCGCCTTCTGGTTGGGCGTGGATGCCGATCCGGAACTGCCCTCGAGTTGGTTGTCGGCACAGACGGTCGCCGACGCGATCTGGCAGATTCACGCCCGCCACGTCCTGCTGGTCGCAGACTCTTGTTTCTCCAGCGTCATCACCCATCCGAGCTCGACGACTCTCGTGCGGACGGACGACGAGCACGGTACGGCAATCCGCTGGAGTAAAAGCGCGCGCATGGTGTTGACCTCTGGAAAGAATGAACCCGTGGTGGACGGTACGTCGACCGATGCGACTCACTCGCTGTTTGCCGAGCGTTTCATAACCGTGCTGCGCCAGAACAGCATCCTGCTCTCTGGTGAGGTTCTGGCGCATGAGCTGACCAGCCGGATACAGGAGGACGCGCGCCGCACGGGGCTGAAGCAGACGCCCACCTATTCCAATCTGCAGGATCCACAACACAAGTTTGGCGATTTCTTCTTTGTGCCCCTGACCACTCCCGTTCAGGTGGCGTCGCGGCAGTGACGCACCGGGCGGTGGCTGCGCCTGGCGCGGTCGGTTTGCTTTTGAGAACAACAAGCATCCCGAAAACCCAGAACAGGAGAGGAAACGTGTTCAAGATGTCGTATCGAACGATCGGACCGGCAGCGGCCCTGGTGCTGCTGCACCTGGCCCTGGTGGGTCCCGCGCGGGCACAATTGCCGCCGTCCCCCAGCAATGCAACACGGCTGCAGCAAATCATGTTTTCCGCCGTGGTGAATATGTGCGTCAAGGATCTGGACAACCACCAGTTCACGGACCCTCGCCAAAACGATCTGCATGACCAGTGTCATGCCATTGCGGGGGCGAATCTCATCAATGGCGTCGGCACTGCCGCCCCGGATACGGCGCTCGGCGCGTTGCAGCAAGTCTCCGGCAACCAGATCACTACACAGGGCTCGCTGGCAACTCGAGTCAGCGCCGGACAATTTGGCAACATCACGGGACGACTGAATGCACTGCGCTTCGGGTCGAGCGTTGCGCTGGCGCAGGGCTTCACCGCGCAGAACACGGGCCTCGGGAGTCAATCCGGGTCCGGCTCCCAGCCGTTCTCCTTCGATCGGGCCTCCCTCGAGTCCGCCAGCGAGGGCTATTCGAGGCCGATTACGTTGCAATCACCCGGCTCGCTGTACGGTGGCAGTCTCATCGCGACCCGCTATACGAACGACGGGTCTTACAGGGTAGCTCAGGCGGGTAGCCCATCACAGACGAGCAGCGCAGGCGTTGAACCCGGTGGCGTGCAGAATCCGTGGGGAGTGTTCCTGCAGGGCAGTTACTACTCCGGGCGGCATGACCAGACCGACAACGAGGACCCGTTCGGCTTTCATGCCTTCAGCGTGACCGCTGGAGTCGACTACAACTTCGGGAATGCCGTGCTCGGCGTGTCCGTTGGGCACGACAATTTTGACGCGGACATCCGCGCCTCCGGAACCACCGTGTCGGGCGGCGGCGCGCGGGTCAAGGTCACGAGCGGGTCCGTGTATGGTGCGTGGTTCGGTCCGGCCTGGTATTTCAATGGCATCATCAACTACGGCGGTATCAAAAGCGATCAATCGCGCGAGGTCAAATACACAGCGAACTATACCGCCGGGTTCGACCCACAGAGCATTCCTGGCGCAACCGATCAGTGCGCCGGCACGACCTGCACGGTGACTGTCGATCGTGTACTGACTGGAAATCCGGGCGGCAACGCCTTCGCCGTGGGGGCGACCGCGGGATATCAGTACGCGGCGTTTGGTTGGGACTTCTCCCCGTCCTTGAGTATCAATTACCGCAGGGCGAAGTTTGATTCCTTCTCAGAGACCGATCCGAGTCTGGCCACTGACGGCCTGGCGCTCTCGTACGGCCAGCAAACCATCGACTCGCTGCGATCCATCCTGGGCGTGCAGATATCGAAACCCATCAGTGTGTCGTTCGGCGTGGTCTCACCGGTCGTGCGTGTTGAATGGAATCACGAGTTCTATACCGGTCTTCGATCGATTGCGGCGCACTATACGTCCGACCCGAGTTGCGTCAACGGCGTTTGTGACAGCGACTTCGCGCTGCCAATCGACAGGGCCGCGTCGAACTACGGGGTAGCAGGCGGGGGCGTCGTCGTGACGCTGGCGCGGCGGGTGCAGGTGTTCGTGTTCGATGAGGCACTGTTCGGTTATTCGAACTACCACAGCAATTCGGTCACGCTGGGCGTGCGCGGCCAGTTGTAGAGGCAATGTCGTGACGGAGGTCAGTGGGTTGGCGGAGCCTGCGTCCGGCAGAGCTTGGCGTTGTTGCGGCAGAGCGCCCGCTTGAGTCGGAAGAGGTCGTAGGTATGGGCAAAGCTTTGCCCTTCGATCACCAGCCGCAGCGCGTCGGCGGGCCGGTTGGCGCTCAACAGTGCCCGGGCGCGATCCTCGAACAGGCTGGCCGCATCGCTCGTCAGCTGCAATGCTTGGCGGTTGGAAGGGTCCAGCTCGCGGACCCTCTTCAACAGCTCGAGCAGATTGTTGTCTCCGCTCGAGAGGAGGGCGGTGAGCTCATCGGCTGAGCGCGTGTTGCCGGCTTGCCGGAGGGCTGCCTTGCCGAGATACAGATAGTCGTCGATATCACGACGCTGTTCCTCTGTCAGCGGCTGCGCGGTCACGCCGGTATCCGGCCACAGGTGCGAGTTGAGCGCCTGGTCGGCCGCGAAGTCCTGATAGTAGCGCACACCAAGGTACAGCAGCGCGAGAGCGGCCGCGGCTGCACCGGCCACGATGGCGGCGCGGTACCTCCTGAGCCAGCTGCGGGGTGCGAATTCGAGCAGGAACTGCTGTACGCTCGCGACCCGGTCGCGGCGCCGCAGAGCCAGGCAGCGGCGCAACGTATCCCATTGCTGTCGTGTCAGTGAGCGGATCCGCCGCGGCGGAGGTGAGTTTTCCAGGTCTTCGCGTGAGAGGATCGATCCGCGCGGATGTTTGCCGGCGTAGATCTGATACACGAGACACGCGAAGG